>JAGDDB010000143.1 GCA_017958265.1 Oscillospiraceae bacterium
ATATTAAGGGCAGCCCGCTTCTTTTCTATGCCGTCGATCATGGCGGCGCAAAGCTTCGCGGGGTCCATTTCAATGACGTAGCCGGCGCCGACCATTTCTCTCGCGCCGTCGGTGATAAGATGCATCATCTGGCTGGAGCCCTTGACCTGCGGCTCTATGCCGAGATATGTATCAAGACCGGTCGCCACCACATAGTTCGCTATCGAGACGGCTTTTTCGCTCATCCATTCGGGCGCGCAGCCGAGAACGGGGAGCTGATTTATATTTACGCCCCACTGCTTGGCAACTTCGCTGACAAGAACAAGTATGCGGCTGATATCCACGCAGGAACCCATGTGAAGCACGGGCGGGATATCGACGAGCTTGCATACTCTTTTGAGTCCTTCGCCGCAGAGATCACGGGCTTCTTTGTTCATCAGTCCGGCCTTCGCGGCGGCCTGGGCGGCACAGCCCGTCGTGACGATTATCACATCGTTTTTGATAAGCTCCTTCATCATGCTGATGTGCGAGTAGTCGGAGCGCACCTTGGGGTTGTTGCAGCCGACAAAGCCGACGGCGCCGCGGATGACGCCGGCCTTGATAGCGTCGATGAGGGGCTTCCAGGTACCGCGGCCCTCCACAAAGGAGTTGGTCACGCCGTCGAGCTCGTTGATTATTGCTTCGCAGGAATAACCCACGACGGCTTCTTCCTTATGAGTGGGGATGAACACGCGGTCGGGATCGCGGTTTACGAAATTGTCTATCGCCATGCCGACAATGGACTTGGCGGCTTCTTCGGCATTGGAGGGCTCGATGAGGACAAATTCGCTGTCGGGCATCATTGCCTTGGGCGAAGTCGTGATCATCTTGGTGTGGAAGCATTTGCTGAGGGGGCCGAGGGCGGGGAAGATGCACTGTACGTCCACGACGATGAGTTCGACCGCGCCGGTAAGGATCGCGTTTTCCTGCTGCAGGAAATTGCCCGCCATGGGGATGCCGTGGCGCATGGCGACCTCGTTGGAAGTGCAGCAAAGGCCGACGATGTTGATGCCCTTCGCGCCGACAGCCTTGGCTTTGTCTATGAATTCCTTGCGATCGGCTATCTCGGCAACAGCTTCGGAAACAGAGGGATCATGACCGTGAACGACGATATTCACCATATCCCTGGACAGAACGGCCAAATTGGCCTCGGTCTTTATGGGCTTGGGCGTGCCGAATATGATATCGGAAAACTCGGTGCCCATCATAGAACCGCCCCAGCCGTCGGCAAGACCGGTCCTCATGGCCTGTCTTACAAGCGCGGCGGGATCGGCCATGACGCCGATATGAGTCATATGCATGGACTCGGTGCATTCTCTGTCCACTGCGCGGGGAGAAATGCCGAGTTCTTTCCATTTGTCCTGGCGCTCCTGCGGAGCTCTCTCGAGGAATTTGAGAGTGCCGAAAGGCTTGCCGTATTCATTGAGGCCGACAAGAGCAAGCTCCTTGGCGATATCGTATATGTCCCTGCCCTCAGTCTCGATACCGAATTCCTTGGCTACGCGGATGCATTTTTCCTCGTCGCTGACTTTGTAGATGCCGTCTTTGTCGGCAGCGGCGAGAGTATAGCATATCTCACGGCCGTGGTCGGAGTGGGCCGCGGTACCGCCGACAACAAAGCGCAGATAGTTTCTTCCGGCTATGGTGTGCGCGTCGGCGCCGCAAATGCCCTTGGGAGACTTGGGGGTGATGCGGCAGGGGCCCATAGAGCAATTCCTGCAGCATATACCGTCTTCACCGAATTTGCAGTGGTTTTTCTGCGCTTCGGCGCGCGTTTCCCACGTGTCGATACAGGCTTTGCAGGCTATCTCTCGGAGTTCTTTTGCATCGCTCTCCATCTCCTCGATGGTGGTGAAATGTTTCATGGGGATACCTCCTGCTGAATATAACAAGTGCCGATCATCGGCAAATATTTACGCGATGAGATGATAAAAGGGCATAGTGACACCCCATTATCACCATTCTAAATTATATTACCAAAAAAAAAGACAATAATCAACTGTTATTACTCACAGCATACGCATATCGGAGCGCTTTTTTTTGACTTATTTGACGGTATGATGCACAAAGATGTCTGTTGATCGTACAGGCGAAGGCCGCGGCGAAGTTTCGGCGCGGATCGGCCCGCGAAAACCGGCGGGAGATTTATAAAACCGCGCGGAAAAACTCCACGCGAAGGTTTTGCGGCCTTCGCGTGAAATCCCGTATTTGAAATTAATAAAGCGTTATTTGAGAAATCCGCTTATTATGCGCTCTTCGGCCTCCTGCTCGGACATGCCCAGAGTCATCAGCTTAAGAAGCTGGTCGCCGGCAATCCGGCCTATGGCCGCCTCGTGGACAAGCTGGGCGTCTACATTATCCGACTCTATCGCGGGTATCGAGCGGACCTTTGCGCTGTCCATGATGATGGTATCGCATTGGACGTGTCCGAAGCAGCGTGACTTTCCCGTTACGCAGGGGTGGAATACCTGTTCCGACTCGCCCTGGGCAACACTGCGGGAAATCACTCTTGCCCGGGAATTTTCTCCGTTGAGTATTATTTCCATATCGGAGTTGGCTTTCTGCCTGTCATGCGTCAGCAGCTTTTCAAGCACAAGGGCCTCGGAGCCCGCGGCAAGCTCTATACGCGTATAGCGGTGAGTGCTGTCTATGCCTCGTATCTGAGTGGTGTCAAGCTCGATGAATGAGCCCTCGCCCAGATAAACGACGGTCTGAGGGTTCATTATCTTTTCGCCTGTGCCTTCGCCGCCGCCGTAATGCTTTTCAACATACTTCACTCGGGAATTTTTGCCGATGCGGAAGGTATGAACGCCGTCGTGCTTGGAGGTGTCGCAGCCGCTGTTGTGTATCCCGCAGCCGGCGATGATGAGCACGTCGCAGTCTTCGCCGATGATAAAATCGTTATAGACCGTTTCGCTGTAACCTGTTTTGCTGATTATGACCGGTATGTGCACGCTTTCGTTTTTCGTGCCGGGCTTTATGATTATATCGATGCCCGGTTTGTCCGTCTTGCTGACGATCTCGATGTGTTCGCTTGAATTGCGTCCGGCCGATTCTCCGTTGCGGCGGATATTGTAAGCTCCCTCGGGGACCTTGTGCAGGTCCGCGATCTGCTTGAGCATGTTCAATTCTATCTGACTGAGCTTTGCCATGACTCAAGCGTCCTTTAGCGAGCAGTAGCTTATCGGATCGCCAATATGCGGCAGAACGGTATCGGCGCTCCCGCGATGTGTTACGGCGCCTCCGGCAACGAGTATCACCTCGTCGGCAAGGCGGATGATGCGCTCCTGATGGGAAATGATCACGATGGTACTGCCGCTTCTTTTGTGAATGCTCTCGAAGGTCTGAGTAAGACGGGAAAAACTCCAAAGGTCTATGCCGGCCTCGGGCTCGTCAAATATCATGAGCGAAGAATTTCTGGCAAGTATGGAAGCTATCTCTATTCTTTTGAGTTCTCCGCCGGAAAGGGAGGCGTCGATATCTCTGTCAAGATAATCCTCGGTACACAAACCGACCTTTGTAAGGTAGGCGCAGCATTCATTGGTGCTGAGCTTTTTGCCCGCGGCGATACTCAGCAGCTCGGTCACCTGCAGCCCTTTAAAACGCGGAGGGTGCTGGAAAGCGTAGCTTATACCAAGCTTGGCGCGCTCGGTAACGGAAAGAGAGGTGATGTCTTTGCCGTCATATTCCATGCTTCCCGAGTCGGGAGATACTATGCCCATCACGGCCTTAGCAAGGGTCGTTTTTCCTCCGCCGTTGGGACCGGTAATAACGACGAAGCGTCCGGTTTCGATATCGAGGTCAATGTTGTTCAGAATTTGCTTTGTGCCGTTCTCATCGTTTACGGTGTAGGACAGCTTTCTGATTTTAAGCATGATCAGCCTCCGTTGGCCTTAGTATATTCAGTGCGCGGCTGCAATTTACGAGATGAGTGATCTTCTGCGCGCCGCCGAGTTCGCCGTCAACCGTCCAGGCGGGGAGAGCGTCGCATTCCACGGTGATATCCGAGCTTTGGAGATACAGTATCTGCTCGGAATCATAACGGTGAACGGCGAGGTCATAGAGCAGCTTCTGAAGCTGAGACAGAGATTTCGGTTCTTTTATCATGATGACCTCGAAAAGCCCGTCCTGCAGGTCCACTTCATTGCTGTTGAGCTTCAGCAGTCCGCCGACGGAGAGGGCGTTCGATACGGCGCCGAAAATGAAATCGTCCTCATATTCCGCGTTTTCGACCCTGACTACGGCATGATAGGGCTTGATCTCGGAGAGGGATTTGAGCCCTTCGAGTATATACGCGGCGTAGCCGAGAAGGTTTTTGGCGTCCTGAGGGGCGCTGTACGAGGCTTTTGAAAAAGAACCGAAGGAAGCGACGTAAGAGAAATATTTTTCGTTGTTGAAGCAGCCTATGTCTATGGGGTCCGCATGCCCGTCAACGACCGTTTCGGCGGCGCGGATGATATTGCGCGGCAATCCCACGCCGACGGCAAAATCATTGGTCATTCCGGCGGGAATATAACCCAAAACGGGAGGAGACTTCAACCGCATGAGGCCGTTGATGACCTCATGCAGGGTCCCGTCGCCTCCGAATGCCACGACACGGTCATATTTTTCCCCTTCCTCGGCAACTATACGCGTGGCGTCTCCGGGGCACTGAGTGCTGTAAACGTAAACGTTATAGTCGCTTTTGAATATCACTCCGGCAGCCTCAAGAAAGGTGTTCTGAGACTTGAAGCTTCCGGCTTTGGGGTTTCTGACTACAAGCATGCGCCTTGACATGGACTTATAATTCTCCCGTCTGTTTACTTTTTCAGTACGGTGCCCACGGTATCGCTAAAGAGAGCCGCGGCGTTTATTTCATCATAATCCACATGGATGAAGGTGGCATGGGTGGGGCCGACTCTCGCCTCGACCTCGTCGAATATGAGAGCGCGTTCTCCGCCGACCTTGACCTGGACTATTTCATGGTCGGTAATGCCGTATTTCTCGGCGTCCTCGGGGCAGCAGTGCAGGTGGCGCTTGGAAACGATAACGCCCTCGTCAATGGTAACGGTCCCGCAGGGTCCGGTTATCGTGCAGCCGGGGCTTCCCGCCAGATCTCCGCTGAGACGGATGGGCGGAGTGAGGCCCAATGCGCGGGCGTCGGTGAAAGAAAGCTCGACCTGGGTCTGCTTGCGGCAGGGTCCGATTATGGTGAGGCCCTTCATTGTGCCTTTGGGGCCGGTGATATCGACTTTCTGAGTCGAGGCGTACTGTCCGGGCTGAGAAAGCGCCTTTTTCGGCTCCAACTCAAAGCCTTTGCCGAAAAGGATATCAAGATGCTCTCTTGTTACATGCAGATGTTTTCCGGAGCCTTCAATGACAACTTTGAATTCTTCCATTATTAGCTTACCTCTTTTTTATAAAAAATTCCGAATAATAATTTAGCACCTTTTCTTGTAAAAAACAATAGCGGAGTGTTTTCGGCCATATCATGCCGCGGAGCGCTTTGGGAAACAGGGATCGTTTCATGCCGAATGCTCCCGCCGCGGACGAACGAAGAGACGTTCCGGGAGGGAGCATTCCGGCAGAGCGGCCGTTAAGGCCGATGATTTCGGATTTGCCCGGTGAAAGGTTACTTTTCTTCCTTTTCCTTTGAAAGCATGACATTTGCCAGGATGCCGAGGATCAGGGAGCAGGCAACCGTGCGGATCTGAACGTCTCCGAAGTTGAGCGTCAGGCCGCCGACGCCGGTAATGAAGATTATGGACGCAACAAACAGATTGCGGTTTTTGTTAAGATCGACTGTCTGAAGCATTTTGAAGCCGCTTACCGCGATAAATCCGTACAGAGCTATGCAGACGCCGCCCATGACGCTGCTGGGAATGCTCTCAAGGAAAGCCATCAGGGGGCTGATGAAAGAGAAG
>JAGDDB010000015.1 GCA_017958265.1 Oscillospiraceae bacterium
CGCGCGCCGACGGGCGTCTTGGACGGATCCATCGACTCGTCGTAATAGTCCGCAGCGGGTGTGAAGCTGCCGTCCGGCTCGCGGCGATAGGACGTGACCACCCGGTCGCGGTTTTCATCGGTGAAAAACGTGTCGGTATCCTTAAGCTCCAAGGGCTCGATAACACGCTCGCGGAATACCTCCCGCAGCGGCTTGTCCTCAAAGGTCTCAACCAAAGCCCCGGTTATCTCGCTGCCGAAACCGTAAAGCCAATGGCTGCCCGGCTCGAACATCACCGGCACGTCGCCCATCGCCCGCACTTCCTCCCGAAGCGTGGGAGTTCCCTTTTTCAGCAGCTCGGCTATGCGCTCGCTCATGGCGGCGAGCGTGGGCGTATCGGCATTCGCCGCGGGGAACATGCAGTACGGCAGCCCGCACATCATCGCGACGGCGTTGCGGATGTTAAGCGGCTTTTCCGTGGGTACGACGTCTACGCTGCCGTCGGACCGCAGCACGAACTTCTTCGTCTCCTTCCACTCCGGCAGGTAGTCCCCTACCGGATCGGAAAAGAGGAATTTTCCTTCTTCATAGAGCATTGCAAGAATGGCATAGGTGAAGAGTTTGGTGGTGGAGGCCTGCCGAAACATGGACCGGCCGTTCACCTTTTTTACTGAGGCGATATCGGCGCAGCCCGCGCCGCCCTCATAGATCAGCTTGTCCCCTTCCATTATGCTGCACGTGCAGCCCGGCACTGTATGCGCCGCAAACTCTTCAAGCAGACGGTCGAGCCGTGAGAAATCCCGTTTCATACGTTTCTCCTTTTATTTCTGTTTTGACGGACCGCGGCAGAGCTTACAGCTTCTTTGCCCAATCCGTCAGTTCCGAGGCGCTGCGGCAGAGCTTCGCGTCCGCAATAGAAGCGCCGCTGACATAAGGCTGCAGCTTTTCGGCGGTCTTGCCTATGCCGCTGCCTCCGGAGGTGGCGAAAACGGCAACGGTCTTGCCCGACCAGTCATAGCCGCCGCAGAAGGCGTTCACCACGTTCGGAGCAACGCCGTACCATATCGGGAAGCCTATAAAGACCCGGTCATACTGCCCGAAGTCCTCTATTTTACCGGCTGCGGGCACTTTTTTATTGCCGAATTTCTCCCGGTTGCAGCGGGCAAGGGGATTTGTCCACTTAAGGTCCGCGGGCGTGTAAGGCTGCTCCGGCACGATCTCAAACAGATCGGCTCCCAGCTCGGCGGCCAGCTCTTTGGCGACCTTGGCAGTTGTCCCCGCTTCCGCGCTGAAATATGCCACGAGAGTTTTCATTTTCGGTTCCTCCTTATATTTATACTTTTTTTACGGACTTCACCTTGTTATCCATCCCGCAAATACGCTTCCCGCGCCCTCCGCCGTCCGCGCCTCATATCGGAAGCTCTATCCGGGGATAAAGGGCCTCGGTCACGTTCAGCACGTCGTAATCGATGCCATTTTGCCGAAGCTGGCCGATAAACGCCGAAAAGTAATCCGTTTCGCGGAAATATTGGATGAAATTCAAAAAGAAACTGCCGTGCAGGGCGCTCATCTCCACCGTGAGCGGAACATGCGAGGAGGGCAGCGCCGTGGACGGGAGGGCTTCGTATTCCTGAATGTACCGCTCCAAATCGCCCAAATTCGCCTTGCCGACATAGCTGACCGTGGCGGTCAGGCAGCGGGAAAGAGCTTCCATCCGCTCGCGGCAGTATTGTTGTCTCTCTCCATGGCTGCTCATGGCTTTGAGTCTGTTCATCAGCGCCCGGTAATCCCGTATTTCTTCAAGCACCATGTCTTCCGACGACTGCAGCGATACCATGCCGCGGAAACAGGTCGCCTGCATGGAGAAGGGCATCTTTTTCAGCCTGTCCGTATACGGCAGGCGAACGTCACCCACCAGGCTCTGGTGCGCAAACGGAGCGCGCAGCGCCTTTCGCTGATTTACGCACATCGCTATCACCGCAGGCAGCTCGGCATCGGGATGCAGGGCGGCAATGCTTCGCGCCAGCAGCAGCGCCGCTATGGTGGCGGGGCTGCCGTCGTTGGAAATATTGAAGCGCATGAAAACTTCTTCCGGAATGCGTATGTTATAAACTATGCTGTCGGGTATAAGATGCGCAATACCCGCCTCCGCCGTCTGAAAGGCCGGCTTGTTCCATTTTTGCGTGAGTATGGGCTCCCCGCAGTCCGGCGGCCGCACCGCCGGGTCCTCCCATTCGTCCGGGGAAACCTCGTCGCCGCACATGCGTATGCCGTCCCGCGGGAGCTCTTTCCCGTAGAATGCGGAGCAGTAGTAATACAGCAGGGTCTTTATCAGCGGCTCTATGCCTCCGCCGTCCGTAAGACCGTGATACGCATCGATATACAGTTTGTTGTCCCAATAGCAGAATGCCATCAGATGCCCCGCCGTCTGCTCTCCGCCGAGGACTGTCCTTTTGTCCGTATGCAGCACGGGCAGCGGCGCGGGATTATCCTCAAAATATATCCCGTCCCCGTCCGCGCAGGCGCGTACCGCAAAATACGGATATCGCCGCATTGTCATTTCCACCGCCTTGCGGAGCAGCTCGCCGTCGATCAGATCCTTCAGCTTGACGGCGATCCGGAACGTATGCGGGTCCGCCGCCGACGTTTCGTAAAGAGTTCTCAGTTCGGAATAGAGTTCATGTTTCACGGCAGTACACCTTTTGCCCGAAATGCGGCTGATCCGGCGCTTCTCCGCCCCGTATATACCGCTGCTGTCAGCATAAAAGAACGCACGGCAAATGTCAATCTCAATCTCTTTGACCCTTCTTTTTTCGGCATATCGGACTTGCTGCCCTCGAGCCCGCCGCTGTCGGCATTCCGACGCCGCCAATGCCGACGACATGGTTGAAGCCGCCGATCACTTCAAATGCATCGACACGGTGATCGGCCGCGCCGCAGACTGCATCCGTTTCCCGTTTGTGAATTGCGCGTCTGCCGGACGCACAGCCGTGCCTTCTGCCGAAAACGCACTCGGAAAACATCCATTATTCGTGCGAGTATTATTGTAATTTGCCGATAATACTTGACCGTTCCAAATCCATAGGCCACTGAATCGACTGCTTGAATGACCCGTCCCGATTTCGGTTTTTATGGTCATTTGATGCAAACTTGTTTCATAAGTTTGTTATTTTTGTTTTTTCTACAATAATTAGTAGTGAATTATTTTTATTACTACTATTGACAATCATTTATTATTGTGCTATATTGCGGTCAGTGAGGTGAACGAAATGAAAGCTCTGATAAAAAAATGTCCGTCCTGTCACCATGACCTGACCGTCGCTGTTCTTCACTGCCCGGAGTGCGGTCTGGAACTGAAAAACGATTTTGAAATGAGTCCGTTCGATAAACTGAACGATGAACAAGCCGACTTTCTTACGGCATTTCTCAGAAATCGCGGCAATCTGAAAAATCTTCAAGCCGAGCTGCAAATCTCTTACCCCTATGCCAAGAAAAAGCTGGATAATGTTCTCGCGGCTTTGGGAATTGCCGCGGAAGAAGCGGAAGCGAATGAGTCACAGCCGGTCGATCTGAGCAATGTCAGCGCAGACAGGAGCAGCACAAAGGCATCCGAGATCATCAAGGCAAAGCTTATTGAAGCGGGAGGACGTGCAAAGGTGCGTCTATACGGCGGTGAGCTGCGGGATATCATTGCCGCGCCGAACGGTCGTGACTTTCTCTGCCCCCAGCTGATCCCGTTATCATACGGCATATTTGACGCGGTCGTCGATCTTCTCCTTCACAGCCCGGGGTACCGTGCCAGGAAGGGAAACGCGAGAAACTTCAAGCTCGGCGAGCCCGGGTGCGAGGAAAACACTGTCGCAGGAGCCGCGCTTAAATATATGGGAAAGAAACCCGGTGAAGCCGGGCTCGATCCGGTGTTCATGCTCGCCGCAGTCCTCGAATGGGCTGACATCGCCTCAAACTGCCGCGGTGAAATAGTGCTGAAATCGTCTTACAGGAGCATAGTATGATTCAATTTCTCATGA
>JAGDDB010000144.1 GCA_017958265.1 Oscillospiraceae bacterium
AAGTAGGTCAAAAGAAAAGAAAACAGCCTGAATCTAAAACAATTCAAGGCTGTTTTCCTGGCTAAAGATTGCTGTCTCAACAAAATCAAGGTTATCGTTAGATTTCGTAACGTGCAGAGTGCGTTCTATGAATTGATTTGTGGCAAAAATACGATCAATCATACTTGGCAAGCAATGCACCGAGGTACCCTCGATGCTAAAACTGCGTTTTCCTTGCCGGGCAGCATCCCAGACCCTTTAACAATTTCAACGGTCGCCTTGGTAATGATGAATGAAAATTCTTAATAGCAGAGGAGGAATTGTGCGTCAACGGGTGCGTCAACGGGGACGGTTCTGCCTGACTCACCTCAAGAGCAGTCTGAGAAAAAAGCCGTAAAATACAGGGGACGGTCCTTTGTCTTCAAATGCGAGACAAAGGACTGTCCCCTTATATTTTCAACAAAGCGTCTTGATTCAAACAGTCCTTACTTCATTGCAAGCACATTGTACACCAGCTGCACCACGGCCCAACGCGGGCAGGGCGTCTGATCGTCGATTGTAAGGTGTATACCGTCCAGGTATCCCTGCTGCTCCGCCCAGGCCGCCGCTTCGGCATACCACCCGTCCCTGCCGGGGTATATAACCCGATAGAGTAAGGTGACTATCTGCGCGGTGGTCAGCGTGCCGTCAGGGCAGAAATGCGTTTCGTCGACGCCCTTCGTCACGCCGTTTTTGACCACCCAGGCTATCGCGTCCATGTAATAGGACTGCGTGGTATCGACGAACGGAGTCTCCGCGCCCTCGGACTCGGGCTTACCCATAGCCCGCCACAGGCAGGTGACGGCCTCGCCGCGCATGAGGGTCGCGTACGGGGCAAAATGGGTCTCGTCCTGACCGTTGACGATCTGCGGCTCGCTGAAATAAGCCCAAAGAACAGCGGCTCTGAACGGATCGTTGGCGTTCACGTCGACGAAAGGCAGATCCTCCGCAGAAATATCGGGATAGAGCGGCGCGGTATAGACATCTCCGTACAGGAATCCGTAGATCGTATCGCCGACGGCGATGCCTCTTATCTCGTCATGATCCAGGACGGGAACAAAGTTGCAGCCGGTGTCGGCAAAGCTGTCGGAGGAAACGTCGTAAACGAAGGTGTCGCCGTAGTCCACTGCGGGAAGCCCCGTGTATAACAGACCGTTTTCGGTCGCGCTGACTGCAGCGTCGCTCAGCGCCCAGTATCTATGCGGTCTTATCCGGTTTTCCTCTGCGACCGAAGAGACCTTCCAGCCGCTGCCGCTCAAGATCAGGTTGGCGGGAGCCGCGGTCATGTCCTTGTCTTCTCGCTTTTCATATCCCAGAGTATAGACGAGATCCCCGCCGACCTGCAACGCTGCGCCGCCGGCGCGCTTTGCCGGAAGGGCCGTGCCTTCGGACCAGCTCCCTTCGGGATCGAAGACCGTGACAGCCGCGGTGCAGTCCCCGAGGGTGTGATCGTATCCGCCTATGAAGTAAAGCTTTCCGTTGTAAGCCGCCATGGCGAAATCCTCCACGCAGGCCAGATACGGCGGCAGTTCTCCGAGATCCGTTACCTCGCCCGAAGCGGCGTCAACGGAGATCAGGCGGAATTCGCTCGAGTAAATGGCATACGTTTCCAGATACGGGAGCTCGTCATCGTATGCCGTTGCCTCGGTCGCGTCATACTCGCCGTATTCGATCAACGTGTAGAGTTTTCCGTTCATATAGACCAGATCGTGCCCGAAAGCATAGACGAACGCCGCAAGCTCGTTGTCGCTCTCAACGAAAAGATCCTCCATGTTCACAACGGCAAGCGCCGTCGGTCCCTCGGTCATGTCCTGCGTGTCCAGCATATAGATACTGTCGTTCTCGGATTGGGCATAATAAATATATCTGCCGTCGGTAGTCATGGCTTCGGCCGGAAAACTGTCCGACAATGTGGTCAGGTACGAATAGGTGCTTTTTCCGCCGATCAGATACAGGTCGTTTCTGACGGCTTTTATTCCTCCCGCTCCTGTGATGCAGAGGTCCACGGGATTGTTGATCCAGCCTTCGTCCCGGAGAACGATCCGGTCCGCTCTTTGATACAGGACGGTCGGGTTTGTCTTCTCCCCGCCGGCCGGCCCGATCTCGACTTTAAGCTTTGCGGTGACGGGATCGAGACCCGTTCCGCTTATTGCGATCGTGCCCGCGGCCTTGTTGACCTCTATGGATCCGATCCTGGGGCCCTGCTCCGCCGGTTTGTTATTAAAATCGAAGGACCCGCGCATAATGATCGGAAGCGCGTCGTCATTATCGGGATCTTTGGCCAGTGAAACGACTTCGCCCGCAAGATCCGCCGCGTCGCTGAAAAGGGGATAATCCGTGTGCTCCGCGTAAAGAGCTACGGCGCCGGCGACAAAAGGCGTCGCCATAGACGTGCCGCTTTGGAAGTCATACTTTTCAAAGACCTCGGGGTCCAGATCCTCTTTGGAGATTGCGAAATCGTCGATACATATCTTGTAATCACAGTCATACTGCTGCGCATAGATCCCGAAAACGATCTGCCGCTCCAGCTCTCCCTTAGCCTTTGCATCCATAAGCTCATAGTCATTCAGCGTCTGGAAAGATGCATGGCCCCAGTGATTGCTATTACAACTGGGGTAACCGCGATATCCCAGGTTAAGATCTCCAATGTGTTTCAGGTCAAGCTGATAGCCTCTCGGGAGGTCTAATGCAAATACTATAGCCGCTGACAGGTCGTCGGCAATATCCGCCTTAATCATAAAACTGACGAAGGGCGCCGCCGTTGCGTCGGCGCTTATTTCATAAGGAACAGAAAAACAGATCATATCATCTTGCTTTATGTTCTTCGTTTCAATCATCAGGCTGTGCGCGCTGTCTTTCTTTTTCAGGTTGAAGCCTTCGTCGGCGCTTACGGTGATACTTATTTCCTGCTCTCCGGAATATGTATACGGATCGTAATGCTTGCCGTTGAGGTACAGATTCGATGAAAAAACCGAAGCGCCTGCCCAATCAGACCCGCCTTCATAGTCGTTGAATTCGGCTGAAACCTCCGATCGCTTTTCGGCGCTGTATATCGTGGGGTTGTAGCAGGTATAGGGGACGGTGGAGAGGATACTCGCTCCGGGCGCAGCCATATCGACCGAATCCTTTCCGTAATTGGAGAAATCGGCCAGTTCGCCGTCTATCGCGGTAGCGGCAACTTTGATCATATAAGGGGAATTGATCCAGAGCGGGTATAAAGGATCGTAGTCGTTGTCTTCAAAATCATTTCCCGCGGCGGCCACCGTGACCGCGCCTTTTTTGCCGACGATGTCTATCAGTTTCGCGAATATCAGGCTGTCTGCGCCGCCGCCCCATGAATTGTTGATCGCCGTTACCGGCTCGCCCAGATCGATGGCGCGGCTGATATAGTTATAGGCGGCGATCTCGTGCGAGAGATATGAACTTCCTTCGGCGTCAAGAGCACGAAGAGCCATGATCCTGATATCCTGGTTTACTCCGCTGATACCAACCCCGTTGTTGCCCTGAGCGCCAATGATGCCGGCGCAGTGCGTTCCGTGGCCGTTGAGGTCCATCGGATCGTCGTCGCCGTCGATAAAGTCGAATCCGTAGGTGCCTTTCAGAGCGGGGTAATGCGTGTTCAGCCACATCCTGTCCTTCAGATCCGGATGCGTATAGTCCACGCCGGTATCAACGACCGCGACGATACGCCTGCTGCCGGTCGTCCCCTGATTGTCTTCGCCCCATATCGACATTACGTTCGGCGTATTGTCGCCGCTCTGCATGCTCCACTGAGATTCAAAATACGGGTCGTTCACGCTGCACGTGTGTATACGGTAATTCGGCTCGGCGTACAGAACGCTGTCCATGGCCCTGAGCTTCATGACAAGGCTCTCCGTCGAGAGGCTCTCAGACGTGACCAGAGCGACGGTCAGGGACGTATCGTCTTCATCGGAGGCCTGCCGAACGGCGGCGAAGCTTTTTGCGGCCGTGTTTCCGGAGGCGAGCAGCGTTCTGCCGCGCCCGTCGTCAGAAAACTCTGAGAAATAGTATCTGTCTTTGCCCGACTCTTCGCTGACGTCCTGCGCGCCGGTGTCCTCGAACGTCCAGACAGACTCTATCCTGATGTCGCCGATCCCTTCTTTGCCGGAGCGCAGCGCGCTCTGCGCGGTTTGCGCCGTGACCGTGTCTCCGGTTTTGAGCATGACGAGGGCGGCGTGCTCCTGCGCGTCGGCCGCTATGCCGTCCCCGGAACGCTCGAGCAGAGAGTTCAGAGTAAGTCCTTTCTCCGGCGCCGCGCTTTCAGCGGAAGCGAGAACGCCGGCAGCGCCGGAAAGGCAATAGATCATTATCATGAACATTGCGGCAGCAATACGGAAATGCTTTTTCATAGGGATCCTCCTTTATGAATAAAACGAATGAGGCCGAAGCGGGAACACACCGTGTTCCCTTTAACCGGTCACGGGCCCGGCATCATACTTTTTACAATTATTAGTATAATTAATCACAGGCAGGTAAGTCAAGACGCAAAATGAATTATATAAAAGTAAAAATCCTGCCGCTTGCGCGACAGGATTTTCGCTTTGGCGGAGGGTGCAGGATTCGAACCCGCGTGGGGTTTCCCCCTAACGGTTTTCAAGACCGCCCCGTTATGACCGCTTCGGTAACCCTCCGTCTGCCGGGAAAGCATACCACTTCCTCCGGGGATTGTCAATCGCCCGGGGAACCAGACACATTTATATCCGGGGAACCGGTCCCAATTACCCTTTGTGCCGATGAGACGTACATTCGCTGCTTTCGGCAAGTATTGCAAAAGCTCAGGTAAAGGGTTATGATAAACAG
>JAGDDB010000016.1 GCA_017958265.1 Oscillospiraceae bacterium
CGGCTGGTAAAGATCTCCGGGCTGAGGCTCGCTCCGGCCTTTCTTCCGCTCCCTCCGCTGTGCATGCTTGGCGCTGTAAGCGCCGCGCGGCTCGCTTTGCGCGGCCTGCGCCTTTCCGCCCGCCTTTCTCTCGCGGCGGGCGCGGTTTTCGCCGCGCTTGTTTACTCGCTGCTTATGCTCGCCGCCGCGCAGCCGCGGATAAAAAGAAAGCGCAGGGCCTGACCATGCGCTTTCTTTTTGTTTTTTATCAGCCGTAGGCGTACCATACCTCGGCGATCACTTCAAAGCTTTCCATGTTCACAACTTCCGTCAGATCCTGGCCGCAGATGTACATATAATCGCCTATATAAAGGCTCCTGGCGCTATACATGTCGTTATACGCGTTAAACTCGCCCTTTTCATAGAAGCCTCTTTCGTCGCTGTAGCCGAACACATAGAAGCTGTCGTCTCCCGGGAAGGCGATAATATCTTTCTCCGCGGAGATGAGCACCGCCTTGTGATTATACAGCGCCACTGACCAGTAATCGTCCTCGAGGAGCTTCGTTGTGATCTCTGTAACGTCAGCGGGATCGCTCACGTCGAACATCGTCATCTTCATGCAGTTGGTCCAGCCGGTCTCCTCGTCAACGTCCTGGCCGAGGCCGAAGAGCCTGCCATCGCTGTAAATGTGGAGATATTCGGAGAAGCCGGGAATCTTCAGCGCGCTGAGCACCTTCGGGTTCGCGGGCTCGGAGAGATCCACCGCGAAGAGCGGATCCACCTGCCGGAAGGTCACGAAGTATGCGATGTCGCCGCTGAAGCGCACGGAGCGGACATATTCGTCCTCGGCAAGATCGGTAACGCTGCCTATGATATTGAGCCCGCCGTCGAGAACGTACAGGCAGTTATAGGTTTCGCCTTCGTTGTACTTCCAGTTGGTGAATTCGTACTTCTTGTCTTCGTACACGGAGTAGGAATAATCGTCCACCGTGGTCACGAGACGGAAGCAGCCGTTGTATTCGTCCATGGCAAACTGATTTACAAGATAGCCCGGCACCGTTGTCGTTCCGCTTATGTCGAGCCCGTTCGCCGTATTTATGCGCACGATATCGGTAACGCGGCGCTCCGTATAGTCCGTTACGGTATACTGGTCGGCCATGTACTCGTCGCTCGCCTCTTCGTCATACCTGCTGCTGGTTATATAGATCGACTCACCGCTCATATAGATGCTGCCTACATTGCATAGCAGCGTTTCCGAGGCCTCTATATCGGCGTTCTGCGGGTCTATTACGGATATGATCGCATAGCTCGAGGAATCCTCGCCGATAATGCTTATGCAGTCTATCGGCATCATCGTCTTCTCGCCGTTGCGGTAGATATAGGGCACGTAAGTCCCCGGTTCGGATTCGTCAATGTCGTAATAGCGGTAAACGTAGTGATTGCTCACAAGATATAATCTGCCTTCGTACATCCTGGAATCGCTGTAGTATCCGTCCTGCCCCGCTCTGCCGATGAATTCGGGGTTTTCGGGGTCGCTTACGTCGTATACGTGGGCCATAGTAGTCTCGCTGCTGTAATAGCGGTCTCCCTCATAGCCCCATTCATAGCCGGTCCGGATTATGATAACGCGGCCGTCGCTGACGTACATCTCCTGGGCGTAATTGCTCGAGCCCTTCGAGTAGTCGTCCTCGGCGTCGTAGCCGGAGGCGACCCGCAGCGAGGAAAGCTGCCTCGTCTCCGCGCCGTTCGCTTCGAGTATCACGAGATCCTGCTGGTACGTGAGCACGTAGATGTACTTGCCGTCGGTCTTTACGATGTCCGCCTCGTCAACGCCCTCGACCTGGACGTTCGTGCCGGAATAATCTTCTTCGTCAGCGCCGCCGGCGCCCATTTCCTCTCCGTTGCCCATCGCTTCGCCGGCCGCCTCTTCCTCAACCTCAACGGCGTCCGTGCCCATGTCCATGCCCTTGCTGCCGTTGGCGCTCATTCTTCCGCCGCTTTCGTTTTCGGCTGTGAGCGCCTTATAAAGCTCCTTGTAGCTGGCCGGGGATGTCACGGCGAGCTCCTTTATTTCCGCCTTCGGCGGCTCATTTTCGCCGGCAGCAGTCTGGCTCGGCGCGGCCGCGGGGCTGCTTGACTGGCTTGTTCCCTGCTTTTCACCGCTTTGCGAGGATGCGCCGGTCTTGCCGGTCTCGTCCTTTTTGTCCGGTTCAGTCTGGGCGGTCTGCTCCGTCTTCTGCTCAGTTTTTTCTATCCTTCTGCAGCCGCCGAACAGGGCCGCCGCAAAGCAAAACGCCAGCACAAGAACCGCGAGCCGGAAAAATACGCTCTTTTTCATGCCATATCCTCCTATCAGTCGGATTGTATTTCAACATTTTCTTTGACGTTAATTATAAAAATAAGGTCCCCCGTATTGCTCTATTTTTTTATTTATGCTAAAATGTCTGCGGTGAATAATTTTAGATTACATTTTTTGCCATAGGAGGAAAGCATATGTTCGATCTTACCGGAAAAATAACCCCCCGCGAAAACTATTTACGTCTCATACATAACGATAATCCTCAGTATCTCTGTCACAATGAGGTCTTTACCAACGGTATCTTTATGGATCCTCTTCTCGGCGCCATAAGCCGCCGCAAGCCCGGCCATGAGACCAAGGACGCCTGGGGCGTCACCTGGAGCTGGCTGCCCGGCGCGCC
>JAGDDB010000145.1 GCA_017958265.1 Oscillospiraceae bacterium
CGGAAGCAGCCGTCCTTTTTTTCAAGCAGCAGTTTGCCGCCGGAAAGCGCCGCCGCATAGCATCTTTCGGCGCCCTGCACGCGGAAGAGGAAGCGATGCTTATCGCCGAAATGAGGATAAACCGCGGTTTCGGCCTCATAGTCGCGCCAGTAATAGTCCCCGGTGTAGCTTTCGGCGTGCTTTGTGCCGCTGCCCGAAAGCATGCCCTCCTCAAGGTTCCAAATCCCCGCGAGATACGTAAGCTCCGGCACCTCTTTGTGTGAGGCGTTCCATTCGTCCATCTGCTTTGCCGTGAAGTTTATGCGGTAATCGGCCTTGCCGACGTAGTTTACGTCGTCCATGAATACGGATATCGCGCCTTCGCTGCTCAGCGTCAGCACGAGCTCCTTCACGGGGCCCTCAAGCCCTGCGGGGCATGTTACCTCGGCTTCGGTCCAATCGCCGCCGATTATCGAGAGAGACCCTACGGCCATATCTGCGCCGTCTTCGCCCTGAAGCGAAAGCTGCGCGAATACGGTGTCGTTTTCGTTTTCGGTCCTGAGCCAGAGCGTCGCCTTCTGCCCGGGATAGAACAGCGGAGAGAACGATGGGTCGTAGCGGCTGTCGGTGAAGTCTTTTGAGCTGCAGTATGTCCTTATGGCGGCGCTTGCGGAGCTTCCTTCACTCTTTATGTGCAGCGACCTTTTGCCCGTATGCGCGGCCTTATCCGTGTTTTGAAGCATCGTGCCCTCTCCGGCGCGGAAGGAATGGGTGCTGCCGGGCAGCTCAAAGCCGTATTTGGCGCCGCAGAGATATTTTTCGGCCTCAGCGGGCGTTTCGCCCTCTATTATGCAGGCGGCACGGGCTATTTCCAGTGCGCACGAAGCAGCATCCGTAAGGTTAAGCGAGCCGATTACGGACGAGCAGGCGAAGAAATCGTTTATCGGATTGCGCCATTTTTGTTCTATGCCGTCAAGCCCGACGAGCACGCCCATTATCGCGCCTACGTTGCCCGTCGTGCAGTCGGTGTCCCATCCGCACATATTGCATATACATATCGTGCGCGAGAAATCCCCGCGCCCGTAGTAGAGCGAAAGCAGCATTACCGCGGAGTTCGGTATTATGTGGCAGCCGCCGCCGTATTTGCTGTAGCCCCACTTTTTGCGTATGTATTCGTAGCCGGCGCGCCAGTCCTCGTCGTTCGGGTTAAGATCCGCGAATTCCTTTATATCCCGCGCCATGCGCGCATAGGTGCAGTCTTCCGGTATGAAGGAAAGCCCCTTTTCTATTATCGCATTTATATCTTCCGATACGAAGGCTTCGGCTATGCAGGCGGCTATGAACATCCCGCCGTATATGCCTTCGCCGTCATGCGATACGCTCGCCATTCGGGCGGCATATTCCGCGGCTCGCGCCGGATTGCCCGGATTTGCGAGCCCCCAGGTGTCTATGAATATCTGCCCGCCTATCTGCTCTGCGACGGTCTTTCCGTTCTGCTTCATGCTTCCCGATGCGGGCGCCTTTATGCCCGCGCGCAGATTGAGGTACGCAGTGTGCTCCGTTGAGCGGCCATAGCCTCCCCACCAGTAGAAGCCGTGCTGATACGGCGCGTAGTTAAGCCATGTTCTGCCCATCTGCTCGGTTGTCGGGCTTTGGCCGTAGTCGTTTATCGCGCGCAGGAAGAACA
>JAGDDB010000146.1 GCA_017958265.1 Oscillospiraceae bacterium
GAGCCTGCCGTCGGGCCGGCCGCGGCGTTCGGCGATGAACAGCAGCGCAAGCGCGGCAATAACGATCAGCACTGCCGCGGCGGTCGCGGGAGAGATCCTTATCTGCGGCAGGGCGTACCCCGCGATGTCGGTAAACTCTCCGGCCAGGGAAAAATCACTGAGCTGGAGAGGGAAACCGTTTATCATGTTTTTATAATAGCTTACCAGGGTAAGAAGCAGGGTGATGAGAGCGGGAACGAGATAGGCGGCGAAAAGACGCCTGAAAAGCGCCAGAAACACCATGGCGGCCATGGTGACGAGCAGCCAGGTGAAGGCAGCCGCGCCGAAATGAGAGACTATCCAGGCAAAGGGGCTCAGCAGATTTTGCCGCGTCACGGTCTCGGAGCAGTAAAGCAGGATGAAGGGCATGAGTATGACCGCGGCGGGAAAGCGGAGGGAATGCAGTGTTTTTTTCACGGCGGCCCTCCTCAGTAAGGCCAGCGGGCGGGGCTGAAATAATCGGTATAAATACCGCTCAGCCCGAGCTCGTGCCATTTTTCAAACTCGCTGAGGTCGTTCACCGTGTGCGCGTATACCCTTATCCCGGCCCCGGTAAGGGAGCCGAGCAGCTCCTCACTGAGCCGCGATACGTCGATCGTGAGCGCCCAAAGAGGATGCTCCGCGCCGAAGCTTATGAGACTGTCGGCGTAGATCTCAGCCATGCGGTAAAGCGTGAGTATTATATCCGCGGCGCCGAGAGCCTTTACCGCGTCGTATTCGTCAAAAGAGTATATCTGAACAATGAAGCGATCCCGGAGCTCCGGATAGGCTTCGAAAAGCCCGGCGATCACGGCGGCATTGTCGTCCTTGCAGTCGGTTATCACGCGGCAGTCTTTATGGCCGCGCAGCCAGTCGGCGAGCATGTCGGCGTCCATGAGAGTGAGCCCCGCGAAACTGTCCGCGGAAGTAAACTCCCCGGCGGTACGCACACCGGGGGAGAAGAGCATACGCCGTGCCATGCTCTCCCAATCGTGTATGAGCACGACCTTTCCGTCCGAGGTGAGGCTGAGGTCGGTCTCTATATATTTGAAGCCGCTGCCGTAGGCGAAGTCAAAGGCCTCGCGGGAATTGGTATAGCGATAGCCCCATACGGCTCCGCCCGCGTGGGCAACGAGCTGTTCGCGCGCGGAGGCGGAGACGCCGCCGGGCTGCTGCGCGCAGGCGCACAGCAGCGCCGCTAACAGCGCCGCTAACAGAAACGGGACCGGCCTTGTCTTTTTCCTCATTCGAAACGCTCCGTATGACGTTGATTTTTACGGCAACATTATAGTAAATCCTCGCGGGATTTACAACAGGGAGTCGATATGCGGCAGGGTCCGATCGCTTCCTTCGCGTTTTTTCTATTGACATTCGTGGTATAATAACCAAAACGGGCTTATTCAGTTTGGTATTACACGAACGGCGGCGGAGGCTCCGAAAAGCATATGGCGGTGAAAAGCGAAAACAGGCAGATAGCGGCAAACCGCAAGGCGTTTCACGATTATTTTGTCGAGGAACGCTGCGAGGCCGGCATTGAGCTGGTAGGCACGGAGGTGAAGTCCGTCCGCCAGGGAAATGTCAGCCTGAAGGATTCTTTCTGCACGATCACTAACGGCGAGCTGATCGTCAGAGGCATGCATATAAGCCATTACGCCCAGGGGAACATATTCAACGTGCCGCCCGACAGACCCAGACGCCTGCTCATGCACCGCAGGGAAATAAACCGCATGGCGGCAAGGGCCGCGCAGGAGGGCTGCGCGATAATACCGCTGTCCATGTATTTCAGCGGGGCGAGAGTGAAGCTGGAGCTGGGGATATGCAAGGGCAAAAAGCTGCACGACAAGCGCGACGCCGCGGCGGAGCGCAGCGCAAAACGGGAAATAGATAAAGCATTGAAGGAGAAAAACAACCAATGAGCAATCCGATAGTTACCATCGAAATGGAAAACGGCGATATCATCACCGCCGAGCTGTACCCCGACATCGCGCCACAATCCGTATACAACTTCATAGAGCTTGCCAACGACGGCTTTTACGACGGCCTCACCTTCCACAGAGTAATACCCGGCTTTATGATCCAGGGCGGCTGCCCCCTCGGCACGGGCACAGGAGGTCCGGGCTGGCACATCAAGGGCGAATTCGAGGGCAACGGCGTGAAAAACGATCTTTGCCATACCAGAGGCGTGCTTTCCATGGCGCGGGCCTCCTCGCCCGACTCCGCCGGCAGTCAGTTTTTCATCATGCATGACGACGCCGAGCACCTTGACGGGCAGTACGCCGCTTTCGGCAGAGTGACCGACGGCATGGACGCCGTTGACCGCATCGCCGACGTGGAAACGAATATATATAACGACAAACCGCTGAAAAAGCAGATAATCAAAAAGGTCAGAGTAGAGACCTTCGGTGTGGATTATCCGGCACCGGAAAAGCTGAGATGATATAATCGCTTATTCGAATGCCGCCGACGCGGCCTGTACGGGGGCGTACAGGTTTCGACGGGGGCGCTGAGACGGAAACAGCGTGCGGATGCGCCTGCCATCCTTAAAACGGGCAAATTATAAATCAAATAACAACGATTATACTGCACCGGTAGCCGCCTAAGGCTGCCCGTCCGCCCCGCGGAGGCCACGCCGCGGGTGTCGGGCGTGACTTATGTGGCGTACGTGAGTGCGCAAAGCTTTGAGCGCACCATGCATAATGAAGCTACTCTGACGGAGGGCGTGACGGCTTGCCTTCCGCAAAGGGGAAACGGCCCCAGGCCGCAATAACCGTCTGCGCACGGAGAGGTTTCCGAGGATACGCTTTCGGACAGGGGTTCGATTCCCCTCGCCTCCACCAAAAACACCGGGCGCCCGCAAGGGCGTCCTGTGTTTTTGGCGGAGGGATAAGAAAGGGGGATCGAAC
>JAGDDB010000147.1 GCA_017958265.1 Oscillospiraceae bacterium
ATGGCGGTCCCGACTATCATCAGTCAGATGATACTGCTGCTTTACAACCTGGCGGACACCTGGTTCATAGGCAGGACCGGCGATCCGTACATGGTGGCCGCTTCGTCGCTCGGGCTGACGGTTTATCTGACGCTGGCCGCGCTCGCCAACGTTTTCGGCGTAGGCGGCGGAAGCCTGATGGTCCGTCTGGCGGGCGAAAAGAAAACGGAAGACGCAGAAAAAGTATCGTCATACAGCGTCGCCCTCTCGGCCGGCGTTTCGCTCGCTTTTTCCCTGCTTGTTCTTTGCTTCCTCACTCCCCTGCTGAAAATGCTCGGCGCCGGTGAAAACACGCTCGAATACGCCAAGCAGTACCTTTTCACGTCGGTGGTCATCGGCGGCGTGCCGACGGTGCTTTCGATGAGCATGCCGCAGCTGCTCAGAAATGCCGGGTATTCAAAAGAGGCCGGTTTCGGCGTGGGCTTCGGAAGCCTGCTCAATATAGCTCTGGACCCGCTTTTCATGTTCGTCCTTCTCCCGAAGGGCCGCGAAGTTCTCGGCGCCGGAATAGCAACGATGCTTGCCAATATGGTCTCGATGCTGTATTTTATAATCATCTTCCGTAAGCTTCGCGGCAAAACGGTCCTCAGAATGCCCGCAAAACGGATACGGCTCGAAAAAGAACAAAAAAGATCCCTTTATTCCGTCGGCGTTCCTTCGGCGGTCGCCGTATTCCTTTACGACCTTGTCACGATAGTCGTCAACCGGCTCACGGTCGCCTACGGCGATATCCCGCTCGCAGCCATGGGGATTGTGCTGAAGCTCGAAAGGATACCCATCAACATCGGCCTCGGCATATGCCTGGGAATGGTGCCGCTCATCGCATACAATTTCGGCGCCGGCGATCACGAACGCATGCAGCGTTTCTTTTCACTTGCGCGAAACGCTCTTCTCGCTTTGTCCTGCGCCTGCGCAGTGCTGTTCCGCATCTTTTCCGGGCCTCTTATCGGCTTATTCATCGATAATGAGGCAACCGTCCGGCAGGGCGCCGAATTTCTGCGCGGAAGGTGTTTCTCGCTGCCGTTCATGATGATAGGATACCTTGTCGTGAATTACATGAACGCGGTAAACAAGGGAAGGGTCTCTTTCCTGCTTTCGATAATCAGACATGTCGTGCTGATCATTCCGATCATGCTTATAATGAATGCGCTTTTCGCCCTGACCGGCCTTATCTGGTCTCAGCTCACGGCGGATCTCCTGAGCGCGCTGGCGGCATATCTTATATATCGGCGCGTAAACAGCGGGATCATCGGAAAAGAGGCAAGAACATGATTTTGGAAACGGAAAGGCTCATACTCCGTCCGTGGGAAGAAACGGACGCGGAGGAATGCTATAAATACGCGAAGGACCCGCGCGTAGGCCCGATCGCCGGATGGCCGGTGCATACGAGCGCGGAAGAGAGCCGCCGCGTGATACGCGAAGTGCTTGCCGTGCCCGAGACCTATGCCGTCGTTCTCAGGGAAACGGGTCTGCCGATAGGCAGCATCGGGCTGCACAGCAACGATCTTGCCGAAAAAGAGGACGAAAGAGAACTGGGATACTGGCTGGGAGTCCCGTATTGGGGCCGGGGCCTTATTCCGGAGGCGGCGCGGGAAATGCTTCGCCACGCGTTTGAAGACCTGCGTCTTGCGCGGGTATGGTGCGCATACTACGACGGCAACGAGAGATCAAAGCGCGTGCAGGAAAAACTCGGCTTCAGGTATCAATGGACCACCGAGAACGCTCCCGTTCCGCAAATGGGCGAAACACGAAAAGGACATGTCAATCTCATGACGAAAGAACAGTGGGAAGCGGCACGCCGGACGGACCCGGGCGGTAAGAAAGCATGATAAACATTTCCGGCCTCAGCAGCCGTTACGCCGTACGCAGGCTTGAAGCGCGGGATGTGGACGCCGTCGTCTCCCTTTGCCGCGAAAACACGCAGTTTTATCTTTACTGCGATGCGGAGCCTTCCGCGGAACAGGTGCTCGAAGATATGAGCGTCACTCCGCCGGGCGTCGATCCGTCGGACAAATACTATACGGGCTTCTTCCTTGACGACATCCTTATCGCCGTTATGGATCTGATCGACGGTTATCCGAAGCCCCACATCGCCTTTATGGGCTTTTTCATGGTGAACAAAGCGTTTCAGGGGCAAAACATCGGCAGCTCGATCATCCGCGAAGCCTCGGAATATCTGAAGACCCTCGGCAAAAGGGCGATACGTTTGGCTGTCGATAAAGGAAACCCGCAGTCGACTCATTTCTGGGAGAAAAACGGCTTTGCCGTGCTGAAAGAAGCCGACAGAAACGGCAGAACGCTGCTCGTCGCCGAAAAAACGCTCTGATCTTTTTCTCTCGGAACGCAGCCGCAGCCCGAACGATACGAATATCGTGTCGAAAAACCATTTTTCAACTTTCAGACCTCACTTTCAACAAATCGGATGATATCTGCCGCCGGCAGCGACCGACGGCGGCGCAGACGGAGAAAGAACAATGACAGTTAAAGAATTTCTGATCGACAATTATGTTTTTATTTACGAGCTTATCGGCCTTTTTATTATGATAGGCATCGGAGTGCATATCTCCGACCGTATAAAAAAGCTGACCATGTGGGTCATCGTCCTTATAGCGGTTGAAACCGTGGTGTTCCGCATAGAGAGATGGACCCATACCTTTGCCTCTCTCAGTCTGCTCAGGCCGATGATGACCGCGGCCAACTATTCCATATATCCCGTAGTTCTGGTGCTGCTGATGCAGATCACCGTCCCCCACACCTTTTCCCGAAAAAGGCTGCTGCTCCTGCTTATCCCCGAATTCGTCTGCGTGCCCCTGTTTTTCACTTCCCAGTGGACGCATCTGATTTTTTACTTCCACGACTACAACGCCTACTCTTCCGGTGTACCGGGGCTTCAATACCTGCCCTATCTCCTGTTCGGCTTCTATGCGGTCGTCATGGCGGTGCGCAATTTCAAATATTTCAGCAAATCCACCTCGTCGGCCCGCTCCGTAATGGCGTATATCATCTTTTTCCCGCTCATAGGCGTCATATTATATAAAGCTCTGGAAACCGACAGGGATTACAACGCCCTGTTCACCTCATCCATAGTGCTGTACTACATGTACGTGTATATCCACATGTCGAAGATCGATCCCCTGACCTCCCTTCTGAACCGTCAAAGCTATTATAAGGCTATCCAGTCGAACAGCCGGTCGGTCACGGGCGTCGTCTCGGTGGATATGAACGATTTGAAATATCTCAACGACAATCTCGGCCACGAGGCCGGCGACAATGCCCTGCAGTCCGTATCGGAAATAATGCTCGAGTGCAGCGGACAAAAAGGCACGCCATACCGCGTAGGCGGAGACGAATTCATTATCCTCTATACCGACGCGAGTGAAGCGGAAATAGCACAGGCCGTATCGGATATGCGCGAAAAGATGGAAGGCACGGAGTATATGTGCGCCTTCGGATATTCCATGAGGCAGCCCGGCGAAACGATAGCCGACTCCATCCGGCTGTCCGACGGCAGGATGTACGAAGACAAGGCGCGGATGAAGGCAGGAAGAGCGTATAAGTGACCGAACAGCCTTTTGCGGAGGTCAATGAGCGATCTTCGGATAACCCGCCGCCGCTTCCCAAGAAGGAGAAACTCTCATGTGTACCAGCATTGTCGTCAACAAAAGAAAAACCGTCGTGGGATGGAATCTCGATCTTTTGAATACGGAATATCGCGTCAGCAGCTCTCCGGACGGCGTATTCATCGAGATAAACGACGCGGCCGAGGGGTGGATGCCTCTGTTCGGCGCAAACCCGAGGGGCGATTTCGTGGGCATGCCCACCTGCTGGCCCTTTGACGCGAGAAGCGATCCCTCCGGCGAAGGCAGCAATGTCATCCTGCTGGATATCGACCTGCTGCTGCGCAAAAAGACGCTCGGCGAAGTTAGGGCCATAGCCGAAAAGGGGCCGGTATTCAGCGTTCCGGGCTATACCTTCATGTCTGCTCTTTCGGACGCGGACGGCAATGTTTTACATATTGTTCCCGGTCAGGGCTGCCTTTATTACGAAAAACCGGCATATAAGGTGCTGACCAACTTCTCTCCCTTCAAGCAGGACTCCGAAACTCATCCGTGGATGGGCCTGGACCGCTTCCGGACGGCGGAGGGCATGCTGCGCAATGCCTCCGACGATTTTGATGTGAAGGACTGCTTTGAAGTACTGCGGGCCGCTTCGCAGGAGGTATGTCCCACCGTCGTATCCATGGTATTCGACGTGACCGAAAGAACGGTCTATTGGTGCGAGAACAGAAAATGGGATGCCGTGAGCAGCGCGGCTCTCGGCTGAGAGGACGGATACGATGTTCAGATTGACCGACGTAAACGAGGATAATTGGATGGAAGTCGCTTCCCTTGAGGTCAGGGAGCATCAAAAGGGCTATCTCGCCCCGGCGATAGGCATCATCGCAAGAGGGTATGTATATCGCGGCTGCAATGCCAGGGTTTACGCCTTTGATAACGACGGCGTCATCGTCGGAGCCGCTCTTGTAAGAGAATTTACCGACGAGCCGCTCGGCTACGACCTTCAGCAGTTCATGATAGACCGAAGATATCAGGGCAAGGGCTTCGGCTCTGCCGCTCTTAAGCTGATTTTGGACGAGCTCCGGAAAGAAAATCATTACGATCACGTTGAAGTCTGCGTGAAAAAAGAAGATATCGAGGCTGTACATCTTTACGAAAAACACGGTTTTGAGGACTCCGGATACGTCGATGAGGACATGCCGGATTGCGTAAATATGATATGCCGTTTTTCTTCGTGATACCGGAGAGGCAATGTTAAATATCAAAGACTCGTTCGGAGGAATGACAATGACCGAAAACGACTGCATAATTCGCTTGGAAAAACAGGAGGATCACGGAGAAGTCGAAATGCTTATCCGTGAATCTTTTTGGAATGTTTACCACCCGGGCTGCAGCGAGCATTACGTGATACACGTGCTCAGAAACGACCCGGCGTTTGTCGGTGAGCTTGATCTTGTAATGGAAAAGGATGGCAGGATCATCGGCCAGAACATGTTCATGAAAACCGTGATCGACGCCGACGACGGCAGGACCGTTTCCGTTCTGACGATGGGACCGATCTGCATCGCTCCTGAGCTCAAGCGCCGCGGTTACGGAAAATTCCTGCTCGACCGGTCGCTTGACAGGGCCTCGGATATGGGCTTCGGCGCAGTGCTGTTTGAGGGCAATATCGGTTTTTACGGAAAAAGCGGCTTCGACTACGCGAGAAATTTCGGCATACGCTATCATGATCTTCCCGAGGGCGCGGACGATTCCTTTTTCCTGTGCAAAGAGCTGAAAAAGGGATATCTTGACGGGATAACGGGCGTATATCAAACCCCGCGGGGCTATTACGTGGACCCCGCCGAAGTCGAAGAGTTCGACAGGGCTTTTCCGCCGAAGATAAAGCTGAAGCTGCCCGGGCAGCTTCCCGACGACAGGTGAAATGAACAGGACCGTCAGCTTCATAAAACATGAGCCCATGCTCTGCATTTCTCTGCTCGCCGCCGCGGCGGGGCTTATCATCACTCCGCCGTCGGCCGCTTTTCTCGGCGGGATAGACTGGCGCACGCTGGGAAATCTGCTGATGATGCTCTGCGTTTTGGAGGGCTTTAAGCGCGAGCGCATACTCAGGCCGGTCGAAAACCTTGCGAAAAGACTGAGAAGCATGTTCGCGCTTTCCCTGTTTTTGATCTTCGGCGTGTTTTTCACCTCGATGTTCGTCACAAATGATGTTTCCCTTATAATCTTCGTGCCCCTTACCATTTCCCTTTTCAGGAGCGCCGGGCGCGAAAAGTACATCCTGCCCGTCATCTCCATGGAGAACATCGCGGCCGTCAGAGGCTCGCTGCTGACGCCCTTCGGCTCTCCGCAGAACATGTTCCTGTACGGTCAGGCAAGGGAAATAAACTTTCGCAGCTTTGCCGCGCATATGTCGCCGCTTGCCGCGATGAGCGCCGTACTGCTGGTATTGTTCGTGCTCGTCCTGTACAGGAAAAACCTCGGAGAAGTCATTGATTTCCGCTTTGACGGAGAAGAATGGAAAAAAGACAGGCGGGCTCAGCGCGCGGTATACCTCATCCTCTTTGCCCTCGTTATCCTCGTCATCGTCACACGCACCCGGCTTTGGTGGGCTGCGCTCATTGCCGTTGCCGCCGCCATATTCACGGCGGACAGGAGCATTTTCGGCAAAGTGGATTATGTTCTTGTCGTCACCTTTTTGTGTTTTTTCATTTTTTCCTCCTCCGTCGCGGGCAATGCCGGGATATCGGCGTTTCTCAGCCGTTCGGTCGCCCGACGCTAATATTGGTGGGCGATAGGTCTGAGCCAGATCATCTCCAATG
>JAGDDB010000148.1 GCA_017958265.1 Oscillospiraceae bacterium
AAATAGTCGTACTGAGCCCCGGAAAACGAGACCTTGCGCCCGGAAAAGCTCAGGGTAACGTCCGCTCCGTCGTCGAGCACGAGCTCATAGCTTTTTCCTTCCAGCTCCCAGCTGTTCGGCCGGGAGAAATGGTCGATGCTGTATTCGCGGGGATACTGCATAAGATTCATGTCCTCGCCTCTCTTTCGTTTCCTCGGGTTTTGCGGCGTCGGTTTTGCGTTGCCGTTATTATATCACAAGATCCCCCTGTCCTCAATGCGGACAGATATGATCCCATCTCAAAGCTTCTGCGTCCTCAAATGCTCTCATTCCTCATGCCGCGAAAGATAAGCCTGCTTTTCCCGCTCGTCCTCCGCCTCCAGGGAGGAGGAATTATGTATGCCGCCTATCGACTCCAGATGGTGCCTGAACTCGTGGCGCAGCGTGCCGCGCAGTATCTCGCGCGCCTGCCCGGCGTCCGCGTGGGGGTACACCCTGTCAAACGAGCCCTTGAACAATTTTATCTGCCGTATGCCGTAGGATACCTGATACTGCCCCATGGTAAAGAGTTCGTTCTCCTTCGCGTAGTCCGGTATAACCAGCGCGTCCGAAACGACCACCCCGCCCGTGAGCTCCCGAAAGAACTCGGCCGGGAGCTCGTCGAGCAGCTCCTCGATTATTTTTTTGTATTCGTCCGTGCTTATCATGTTACCGTCCCCGGAAGAAACGCGCCGTCCGATCTCGGCGGCTCTTCATATCTGCCTGTCATTCCTCGGAAAAATCCGTATCCAGCGCCGCCTGGAGCTTATACCCCGGAAATGCCTTCTGCACGTCCTCCAGCACCTCGGAAAAAACCGCCCGGCGGTCCTTCGCCTCGAAGCTGACCACAAGGTCGAAGCGCAGGGTCTTCTCTTCCTTCATGAGGTAAAACCCGTGCAGCTGCGTTACGTACTGATGGGAGAAGACTATTTCGCGAAGCTTTTTCTGCGTCTCTATCACTTCTTCGTCCCGTGTGTTCATGGAATACACGCCGATAGCGGTAAGGATCACATGGTGTTCCCTGTAAACGGCGGTCTGGATGCTTCTGATGAGCAGATCGAGCTCGTTTGCCGAATAGGTATCCGGCACCTCGATATGGATGGAGCCGTTCCAGGTATCCGGGCCGTAGTTGTTCAGCACGAGATCGTAAGCGCCCTGCACGTCCGGAAAATCGGTCACCGTCTGTTTTATGGCCTTGGCAAGCTCCGCGTCGTTGCGCTCGCCGAGTATCTGCGAAATGGTGTCCCTGAGCATCTCGATGCCGGATTTGATGATCACGAGAGATATTATCGCGCCGAGCCACGCCTCAAGGGAAACGCGGAAGAGCAGGAAAATGCCCGCGGCCACGAGCGTTGAGGCGGAGATGATGGAATCCAGAGTGGCGTCCTCCCCCGAATTGACGAGAGAATCGGAGTTTACGCGCACCCCGACGCTTTTCACGTACCTTCCCAGAACGATCTTAACGACCACCGCCACCCCGACGATGATCAGAGAGACCGGCGTATAATTCGGCGTTTCGGGATGGATAATCAGCTTGACGGATTCGACGAGCGACGTTATGCCCGCGTAGAGCACGATGACGGAAATGATCATCGCGCTCAGGTATTCTATCCTTCCGTAGCCGAAGGGATGCTTCTTATCCGGCTCCCTGCCCGCCAGCTTTGTCCCGATTATCGTTATGAGCGAGCTTCCGGCGTCCGATATGTTGTTCACGGCGTCCAGCACGATGGCGATAGAATTCGTCGCCAGGCCGATGACCGCCTTGAAGGCGGCGAGAAAAACGTTGGCGATGATGCCGACGATACTTGTTTTGACGATGGTCTTCTCTCGCGAGCCCTCTTTTGCGGCGCTCATTTTCGTTTTCTGCTCCTTGTCTATCGGCTGCGCTCCTTACGCTTTATTGAACTTTTCCTTCGGCTGCCTGCAGCGCGGGCATTTCCAGTCGTCCGGCAGGTCTTCGAAGGCAACCCCGTCGTGCTCGGCGGGATCGTAAACGTAGCCGCAGACGGAGCAGACGTATTTGCCGCTTGCCTTCTGCGCCGAAAAGTCGAACTCCGCCGGTACCGTCGGCACGGGATCGTCCAGAGCCATCACCCGCTCTGCCTCCAGGCTCTCATAGCCCTGCGGAGTATGCGTGCCGCAGTACACGGTCGGATGGCTGCGGATGAATTCGCGCACGCGGTCCATCGTCTCGCGGGCCGCGGGCAGATCCTCGAACACTACCGAGAGCTTGTTTTCATAAAGCGCCTCGTCCACGTAGGTGATATCGCCGTGGATCATGTAGAACAGCCCGCCGTTTTCTATGATCACAAGACTGTTGCCGTTGGTATGTCCCTTTGCTTTTACGTAGTAAATGCCGTCCCGTATCTTTTGACATGCCGGGAAATTATAATACGCGCCGTCCGTGAAATCCACGGGGACTATATTGCCGAGCCCCTGCAGCTCGTCGGCGGAGATCTCTTCGGCATTGACATAGA
>JAGDDB010000149.1 GCA_017958265.1 Oscillospiraceae bacterium
AAAAGCTTTTCCGCATTTTTGGACTTGGCATAAGCCTTATAGTATTTTGCGGCATTCTGCTGAGGCGAAAGCCTCACATCGAGAGCTATCTCCGTTTCATCGCCGTTTTCCGAATAGTAATCTACGGCCTTGAGCACGCTCATCCCTCTCTGCATGCGGTAAATATTTGCCTTGATTATATCTCCGCTGCGTCTGAACTGCTCTCTGTTGGCCGCGTTTTCCAGCTCGGCGGTACGGAGGGCAAGCTTTTTTGCCGCTCTTTCACGGCGTGTTTTTACCTCTTTGACCATATTCCTGCATTTTTGAGAAAGCCGCTCCGCACGTTCACGCTCGGTATAAAAATCATCCATCAGCTTTGAAAAGCTGTCATACTCTTTTGTCACGACAGCCGTTCCGTATTGACGCACGGGAAGGCAGTAAAGATCAAAGGGCTTATCGTCCCTGAGCAGCATTACGGGCCGCTTTTCTTCGCCCGTCAGCCGCTTATAGGCTCGGTACAGTTCGGCGCTCCCTGCCTGCCCCGCTTTAAGATCACAGCTGCCGTACGCCTCAAAAACCGTTTCTCTTGCAAGCAGCGGCGAAAAACCCGACAGGATATTCACCAGCCGGGTATCCGCGTTTTCTCCCGGGCTTTCGGAGGAATAGAGCAAATCGAATTCTTCCGGGCCGAGCTCATACGGGTCTCTTTTCCCCGTCTTGGGCGGCAGGCGGTAAAACAGGCCCGGAAGGATACGCCGCTTATCCTCCTGCTCGGTATCTACGCGGTAAAGGCAGTCGATTATCCTTCCTTCTCCGTCTACGAGAATGATATTCGTGCTCCTTCCCATCATCTCAACGACAAGCGTTTTTTCACAGGGATGACCCATATCGTCATAGCATGCGAACTGAATGGAATACATTCGTTCAAGGGGCGGCTGGATCAGGCCCGTGATGCGCGCGCCGAGCAGATGCTTTCTCAGCAGCATGCAGAACATCGGCGGAGTATCGGGATTATCCCGCGGCTTTTCCGTGACATGTACGCGGGCGCTGCCGTGACCGGCCGATATAAGCAGGCGAAAGCCGTCTTCTCTTCCGCGGCATACGAGGATAAGTACATCCTTCTCGGGCTGCTGGAGCTTATCCACGCGGGCGTCGGTGATCGTTTTTCTCAGTTCTTCTGCCGCGGCGGACAGAAAAATCGCGTCCATAGGCATCTCAGCTCTCACCGTCCTTCTCTGCGTGGTCCATTATCACTTCAAACAATTCGTTTATTCTTTCCGTTCTCCCCTTGAGAAAAAGCCAGCCGAAAAGGGCCTCCAGGCCGGTCGCGGAATGATAGCTGCCTATATCGGCGTTTCTCGGCGACGAATGGACCTTGGCATTTCTGGCGCGGCGAAAAACATCCCGCTCCTCGCCGCTCAGTTTTTCCCACAGTATTTCGGCGAAAGCGGCCTGCGCGGAGGCGTTCACCATGGAAACGGCCGCCTTGTGCATCCCGGTCTGCGTTTCTCTTCCCAGGCTGCACATTGCCGAGCGCACCAGCAGTTCAAAAACGGCGTCCCCCAAGTGCGCAAGCCCCAGGCCGCTTATATTCTGTATTTCTCCGTCTGACATTTGGGGAGAAAAGTAATTTTTCATTTGCTCGGTATTCCTTTCACTCAGGCTTTACGGACGCATACAAATATCTCGTAATCGGCCTTGCTTTTCAGTTCAATGGTTTGTTATAATAATACCACTGACCGCATAATACGCTATTCCGGTGATTATAATAATGAATTTAAAAAAACTTTTTTCCGTTCTTATCTGTCTGATCCTCATGTTTTCGATGTTTTCCCCCTGTCTGGCGGAAAACGAAAGCGATACGGAGGAGGAGTCGTTTGAGCCGGATATTTCGGCAAAAGCCGTAGTGCTTATGGACGCCGAAACGCACGACGTGATTTATTCCCGCGATGAAAACACGCCTCTTTACATAGGGCCGCTTGCTTCTCTCATGACGGCCCTGCTGGCAGTGGAGGCCGTTGAGCGCGGAGATCTCAGCCTGAGCGATACGATCACCGCGGAAGCCGCCGATTACTACAACATCGATAATTCCAATGCCTCCGGCATTCTTATCGGCGAAGAGCTTACGCTTGAGCAGCTTCTTGATTTTGCCATGCTGAGCTCTCCGGGCGAAGCCTGCAATATGATAGCCCGCCTCGTATCCGGCAGCATTGAGGAGCATGCCGCTTTGATGAATAAGCGCGCAGCCGAGTTAGGCTGCTCGGGTACCACCTTTGTAAACGTCAACGGCGCTGACGCCGACGGGCAGTTTTCCTGTGCCGCCGATCTTGCGCTTATAGCCTCGGAGGCCATACGGCATGAGCTGCTGATGGATATATGCTGCTCGGTCTCCGCTTCCATACCGGCCACAAATCTTTCACAGGCTCAAGAGCTTAAAACGGATAATTATATCCTTCGTCCCGACCGCACCCGGTATTATTATTCCAACGCCATAGGCATGAAGGCCGGATACAGCGATCTGTCAGGATACAGCCTGATCTCCGCGGTAAGGATAAAAGACAAATATGCCGTAGCCGTTCTTCTCGGCTGCCGTCTTGAAGCGGCGGAAAACGGATATTACGATATTCAGAGCTTTGTTCAGGCAAAAAAGCTCATGCAGTGGTTTTTGGATAATTTCATCATCTTTGACGTTATCGACCCCGAGATCCCGCTTAAGGAGCTGCCCGTACTCATGGGCTCGGGAACGGATACCGTGCTTGTCCGCTCCAAAGACCGTCTGAGGGTATTTTTGCCTGCCGACGCCGATACCGCCGGGATGTTCGAATACGGCATCAGCATAGCCGGCGACACCTCGGGGCAGCCCGTCGTGCTCACTGCGCCGATAAGCATGGATCAAAAGCTCGGAGAGCTCCGGGTCACCGGAAACGGAAAAACTTACGGTCCTTTTTCCGCGGTCGCCAACACCTCCGTGGAGCTTTCGCGCCTTGAAGTAATAACCGAAAGGGTATCAGTTCTGCTCGGAAAACCGTGGGTAAAGCTCGTTTTTCTCGGCCTGATACTCTTATTCGTGATTTACGCGGTCATTATGCTGCGCGTCAATGCCCGCCGCGCCAAAAAGCGCCGCGAAGAGCACCGGACCAAAAGCGCCGAGATCATCAACATGCACGATGATTTTCGCGATCAGTAACGAATAAAAACAAATCAAAACCGAGGCGGATCTTCTCAGCTCCGCCTCGGTTCTTTTTATGTATGCGCCCGTCAAGAGCAGAGATCCGAAAAGCGCCGAAAGAGCGCAGTTTGAAGCGCGTTCAAAACAGAGCGCTCAGCTCTCGACCACTTCAAGCATGCCCACGGGGCAGGCCTTTGCGCAGATGCCGCACGCAATACACTTTGAGGTGGTTTCCGCCTTTACCATGACCTTCATCGGGCAGACCTCCACGCACTTTCCGCAGCCGGTGCAGAGCTTTTTGCTGATCATATATACACCCTTGGCATTCTGCGTTATGGCCTGCGCCTCACAGGTCCTTGCGCATTTGCCGCACTGTATGCATACGAACGGGGTGACCTTCCCGTTTTTTTCGTCCACTCTTATGCACGCAAGATCCTGATCGAACTTTTTATAAAACGCCTCCGAGCATGCGATGACGCATGAAAGGCAGGACATGCATTCGATATCTTTTTTTACTGTAAGCTTTTTCATACTTCTTCCATCCTTTTTTGTCTTTCGGAATACGACATCGCCGCCGGTCGCCGCCCCGCCTTAAAACGAAAAGCGTGCCGCGATAGTCGTATTATATCTTTTTTTCGGCGAAATGCAAGTGCGTTCAGCCCACTGCCGCGGCAGATCGCGCATTTTCTCCTGCGGGTCCGGCGGAATGAAGCGAATTGCTTCTCGCGTTGGCAAGCATAAGCTTAAGTCTGTTTTCCTGGTTTACTTTTGTAGCGCCCGCGTCATAATCCACTGCGACGATATTTACGTCGGGATTTTTCTCTTTTACCGGTTTCATCATGCCTTTGCCGCAGATATGATTGGGAAGGCACCCGAAGGGCTGCGTGCACACGATGTTTTTTACGCCGCTTTCCGCAAGCTCAAGCATTTCCGCCGTCAAAAGCCAGCCCTCGCCCATTTTTACGCCTATGTTTATGTAATCCTTTGCGAGAGTAACGGTATGCTCAAAAGGCGTCATCGGCTTAAAGCGTCCGTTTTTTTCCACTGCTTTTATGATATCCCGCTTCATGGCGCACATAAGGCGGAAAACCAGCCTGTACAACAGATGTATTCCTTTGTTTCGCCCGTACAGCTTATTGTCCATGATATTGTTGTA
>JAGDDB010000150.1 GCA_017958265.1 Oscillospiraceae bacterium
CGGAAGCGCAGAGTGAAGCCCGAGCAGGACCAGTTGAACCACAGTGCGCCGTCGGCAAGCAAAGTCCTGCCGTGCAGAAGGACGTTTTCATTCAGCTGCTGTGCGTTGATCTTCATAATGTCATACCTCCAAAACGGCCGCGTCCGGAGCGCGATGCGCTCTCCGCCGACCGAGTAATTTACCTTTTTCCCGCCGGGCGTCCGTGCTGCGGGGGAGCGGGCCGGACGAGACAGTGCTTTGAATAGCCTATCAGGTCCGCGCGTCCGGCTTTTTTGAGCGCCTCGATCACGAGAGCGCGGCGCTCGGGCCTGTACCACTGCAGCAGAGCGCGCTGCAGCTCCTTTTCATGCGGGCTGCGCGGTACGTATACCTTTTTGCCGCTGCGCGGGTCTATGCCGGTGTAATACATACAGGTGGACAGGGTGCCGGGAGTGGGATAAAAATCCTGGACCTGTTCGGGGCGCACGCCGCGTTCTTTAAGGTATACGGCGAGCTTGACCGCGTCGGCAAGGGTGCAGCCCGGGTGCGAGGACATAAGATACGGAACAAGGAACTGCTCCTTGCCGTTCTTTTTGTTCAGCGCCCGGTATTTTTCGCAGAAACGCTCGTATGCCTCAATATGCGGTTTTCCCATGAAGTCAAGCACTTCGTTTATGCAGTGCTCCGGGGCCACCTTGAGCTGGCCGCTGATATGATATTTTACAAGCTCGGCGAAAAACTCTCCGTTTTTGTCTGCCATGAGATAGTCGAAGCGTATACCCGAGCGTATGAAAACGCGCTTTACGCCCTTTATCGCTCTGAGCTTGCGCAGAAGGGCGAGATAGTCCGCATGGCTCGCCTCCAGCTGCGGACAGGGCGAGGGGGCAAGGCAGCTTCGGGAGGCGCACATGCCGCGCTTGAGCTGTCCGCGGCAGGAAGGGGCGCGGAAATTGGCCGTGGGGCCGCCTACGTCGTGGACATAGCCCTTGAAAAGCGGGTCTTCTGTGAAGCCTTCCACCTCGCGTATCACGGAAGCGTGGCTGCGGGAGGTGACCATGCGTCCCTGGTGAAAGGCAAGGGCGCAGAAGCTGCTGCCGCCGAAGCAGCCGCGGTTGTGTATAACGGAAAAGCGCACCTCCTCAATGGCGGGCACGCCTCCGAGAGCGTCGTACATGGGATGCCAGCGGCGGGTAAAGGGCAGGGCCGCCACGGCGTCCAATTCCGCGGTGTCCAGAGGACGGGCGGGGGGATTGACTATAAGATATTTTTCGCCGTGCTTTTGTATAAGAGCACGCCCGCGGACGGGATCGTGCTCCTCATACTCCATCGCGCAGGCCCGGGCGTAGGCCGGCTTGTCGGAGCGGACTTTTTCAAACGAGGGACAGGTCACGCTCGGAAAAGAGCAGTCGGCGCTGTCGGAAAAATAGGCGGTGCCGCGTATATCCGTAAGAGAGGATATATCCCGGCCGGACGAAAGCGCGGCGGCGATCTCGCGGCTGGCCCTTTCGCCCATGCCGTAGGTGAGCATATCCGCGCCGGAGTCGGAAAGTATGGAGCGGCGCACCTTGTCGTCCCAATAATCGTAATGGGCAAAGCGGCGCAGAGAGGCCTCCAGCCCGCCTATGATCACCGGCAGGCCGGGAAAAGCTTCCTTGACGCGGCCGGTATAGACCACCGTGGCCCTGTCGGGCCTCAGGCCCGCTTTCTTGCCGGGACTGTAAAAATCCTCGCTCCGCCGCTTTTTGGCGGCGGTATAGTGGGCCACCATGGAGTCAAGGTTGCCGGCGGAGATCATTGCCGCGTAGCGAGGCCGGCCCATGGCGCGGAACGCCTCGGCGTCGTGCCAGTCGGGCTGGGCGAGTATCGCCACGCGATAGCCCTCCGCCTGCAGTACACGGCCTATGACCGGAGTGCCGAAAGAGGGGTGGTCCACATAGGCGTCTCCGGTTATGAGCAGAAAATCGTAATAATACCACCCGCGCTCTGTCATGTCCTCGCGGCTGACGGGCAGAAAATCCTCGTTCATATATCCTTGCACATCGTCACGACGGGGCCGAAGCTGCCCACCTCGCGCTCGGTTTCGGCAAAGCCGGCTTCCCTGTAAAACTTAAGGGCGGCGGAGTTGTCCGGAGATACCCGCAGCCGCAGGGCTTTTCTGCCGCGCTTTCGGTAGTACGACACGGCCTGCCCCAGCAGCTGAACGGCCAGCCCCTTTCCGCGGTACGCCTCTTCCAGGTATATCAGGGAAATGTGACCGTAGCCCTCTTCCGCCCCGCTTTTTTCGGCCAGCTCGAGCATGCCGCAGGGAGTGCCGTCCAAAAAGGCCTCCATTACGGTCTCGGGATCGGCGGAGGCGCGGCGGCGGGCCCAGTCGAGATACACGTCGGTAAAGCCCGAATCGCTGCCGTGAGATTTTATCCACGCCTCGCGGTAGCGCCTCAGATAGGTTTGGCCTTCGGCGAAAACGTCCATGGGCAGAAAATACATATCCCGCCCGTCCCTGGCGTCTTTTTCCTTCCACCATGTGTCGCGGTGGAAGGCGCTGAGCTCCGGGGAGAGGTGGGAATTGTCGTTATAATAATCTACTGAAATAACGCCGTTTTCCTCCGTGAGGCGGGCAACGGCCGTGTTGTCGCAGTAAAGCACGCCGTCGGGGGCCGATACGCCGAGCAGCTTCATAAGCAGCATGCGTATCACGCTGCCGTGGCTGACGACGGCTGCGGTGCGGCCGTCGTTTTCCCGGGCAATGCGCATTACGGCTTTTTCCGTGCGCGCTAAAGCCGCGGCAAAGCTCTCGCTGCCCTCCACGGCCCATTTTTCGGGCTCGAAGTTGAAATACGAAAGCTGTTCGCGGCAGAAGCGGTCGGCCCAGCCCAAGCATTTGTCCTCCCACTCGACCATGCCTATCTCGCGCAGCTCGGGCGTAGTGACGAGAGGAAGGCCCTTGGGAAGGTATATTGCGGCGGCAGTGTCCCGCGTGCGGCTGAGATCGCTGGAATACACCGCGTCGACGCGCACGTTCTCAAAGCGCTCCTGCAAAGCGCGCACCTGCCTGACGCCCCTGGCGGTCAGGCGCCCGTCATACCAGCCGTGGATGCGCCGGTAGAGATTGCCCTCCGCCTCGGCATGGCGGATAAGGTAAAGCTCGGTCATTTCTCGTATTTCTCTATGGACAGTATGGTGCCGACCAGCTCGAAGTCCACGCTCTTGACAAAGTGAGAGCGGCCTACGCGGACCTCCTGCGTGCCGACCACGTTGAAGAGGTTGTTCAGATCGACCTCGGCGGAGCAGTGAAAATACGCGGTGACGTACTCTTCTTCCCCGCCGGGGATCACGGTGGGCGTGAGGTGAGCGTTGACGGGGTTTGCCGCCTCGAAGGTCTCCACGGCGCAGGGCTTATATTCCACGGACTGTATATAGCTGCCGTCCACCCATTTGCCGCTTGCGGCCATCTGACAGGGTATCATGGCGGCGATGCTGTCATATACGGATTTTTGCAGCCCCGTCACCTCCACGACGTATTCCATCACGCCGGGCCTTTCGGGCTCGTTTTTGGAGGAGGGATTCAGGATCTTCATGGCCAGAAACGCCAGCGCGGCAAGGACCAGAAGTATAACGACAGCATCGATGATATTGAATTTCCACGAACGCTTTTTTTCCATCGTCTTGACCTCAATTCCGCTTTACCCCCGGGCAAAGCAGGTGTATAATAATAGATAAAGTATTATACATCAAAACGGGTCCTTTATCAAGAGAAAGGAAAGAGAGCTTGAAAATACTGACCCTTATAAGCGGCGGCGACATAGGCGGGGCAAAGACCCATGTGCTGACGCTGCTCAGAGAGCTGTCGAAGACGGCCGAGATACTGCTGGTCTGCTTTATGGAGGGCGAGTTCAGCGACGAGGCCCGGGAAATGGGCATAAATACCCTCGTGCTGCGGGACGGCGGGATATTGGGCGATCTCAGGCGCCTCAGACAGATATGCGCCGAGGGAGGCTTCGATATCATCCACAGCCACGGCTCCCGGGGCAATTTCATGGCCGCGCTGCTGAAAAAGCACGTGCGCCTGCCCCTGCTTACGACGGTGCACAGCGATTACCGCCTGGACTATATGGGCAGGCCGCTCGCGGGACTGATATACGGCACGCTGAACAAACTCGCGCTCAGAAAAATGGACTACTACACCGGCGTGTCGGACGCCATGGCCGAACTGCTCATATCAAGAGGCATGCAGCCGGACAGAGTGTTTACCATATACAACGGCATCGATCTTGACGATCCGCCGAAGGCCCTTCCGCCCGAAGAATTCCTCGCCAAATATTCGGTGAAATATGAAAAAGACTGCATATACGCGGGCATAGCCGCAAGGCTCAACCCGGTCAAGGATATCGCCACGCTCATACGCGGCTTTGCCCTTGCCGCGGAGAAGGAGCCGCGGCTGAGACTGCTGATAGCCGGAGAGGGTCAGGAGGAAGCGGCGCTCAAAGAGCTGGCGGCACATTTGTCTGTAAGTGACAAGGTGCATTTTCTCGGCTGGGTCAGCGATACGGACAGCTTTTACGGCGCTTTGGATATCAATACCCTCACATCCCTTTCCGAGACCTTTCCTTACGCTCTTACCGAGGGCGTGCGCCTGCATCTGCCCACGGTGAGCTCCCGCGTGGGCGGTGTGCCCAGGCTGATAGACGACGGGGTCAACGGCCTGCTGTTCGAGGCGGGGGACGAAAAGGGCCTTGCCGAGGCGCTGCTGCGCATGGCGGAGGACGAAGATTTCAGAAAGAAAAGCGCCGAGAGACTGTATGAAAAAACCGGGCGCCTGTATTCGCTCGAAGCCACCTGCCGCACTCAGAAGGAGATATATTCCACCGTCATCCGCCGCAGCCGCAGGGGAGAAGAGCGGCGCGGCAGCATAGCCGTATGCGGAGCTTACGGCCGCGGGAACGCGGGGGACGAGGCGATACTGAAGGCGGTGATCGCCGAGATACGCGAGCAGGACCCGGACGTTACGATATACGTGCTGTCAAAAAGACCCGCGGAAACGCGGATGATGCACAGAGTAAGAGCCGTGCATACCTACAGCGTGCTTTCCTTTGCCCTGCTCGCCGGGCGGCTGAAGCTGTATATAAACGGCGGCGGGAGCCTCATTCAGGACGTGACGAGCCGCCGCTCGCTGTGGTTCTATCTGTATACGCTCGCGGCGGCGAAAAAGCGCCGCGCAAAGGTGCTGATGTACGGCTGCGGCATAGGCCCGGTGAACTACGCGGCCGACCGCAGACTTGCCGCCAAGATCATAAACCGGTATGTCGACGCGATCACTCTGCGGGAGGACGGCTCATTGGAAGAGCTGAAAAACATGGGCGTGACGGAGCCGGAGATCCTTCTCGCGGCCGACCCCGCCCTGACGCTGACCCCGGCTCCGGCGGAGAGCATAGACAGCACCCTGCTCAAAGCCGGGATAGACCCTTCGGGCGACTATGTCTGCTTTGCGCTCAGGCCCTGGCCCGGCTTTTCGGAACGCGCCGCCGATCTGGCCGCGGCGGCGGACGAGCTGTATTTCACGGACGGGCTGACGCCGGTATTTCTGTCGATAGACCATATCAAGGACGGCGCCGCCGCCGCGGAGGTCACGCGGAGGATGAAAGCGCCTTACAGGCTGCTCGACGGAAGCTATGAAGCCGGCACGGTGATAGGCATAATGTCCCGCATGCGCGCGGTGGTGTCCATGCGCCTGCACGCGCTGATATTCGCCGCGGGCCACGGCGTGCCGCTGATAGGCGTGGTATACGATCCCAAGGTTAGCGCGTTCCTTCGCTATATAGGCAGGGAGTATTATACCGAGCTGGAAAAGGCCGACAGCGCCCGCCTGCTGGAATTGGTGCGCGGCTGCATAGCCGACAACTCCGGCAGTACCCAGCGCCTTGCCGTGGAAAAGCTCAGAGACATGGAGAAGGTAAACAGAGACGTGCTCAAAAAATACATGAGCTGACATGACGGAAATGATTTGAATAAATAAACGAAAAGGAGAGAAACGATGAAAGTACATGAGTTCAAGCTCAACGAAAGCGGCTCGTCCAAGCTGGTGGTCACGGTGATCAACGTGCCGCCGATGATGCAGAGGACTCCCGCGCTCATCCATGTTCCGGGCGGCGGCTTCATGTTCTGCAGCGAGTCGGACGGAGTCAATCTCGCGGCAAGATGCACCGCCAGAGGTTTCGGCGTGACCTGCACCTATCTTTACCCCGTGGGCAGAGACTACCGTTTCCCGCAGGTGACGATCGATCTTATGCGCAGCATAAAGATACTGCGCGATCACGCCGCCGAGTGGGGAATAGATCCCAAAAAGATAGTTATCTCCGGCAACTCCGCGGGAGCGTTCATCTGCATGACCGCGGGCAACCTGTGGAACCGTGAGGATCTTATGGCCGCCGCGGGCTGCACCGGCGACGAGGGCCGGCCCGACGCCATGATACTCGGCTTCGGACCCTTGTTCTGCGGCCAGCAGACCGACGACGGCATCACCTACGTGCCCAACGGCGACCTTGTGGGCGAACAGACCTCGCCCGCTTTCTTCCACCATGCCCGCCTCGACACGCTGGTATCCGTGTACCAGACCATAGCCATGATAGACGCCATGGAGAGGAACAATCGTCCCTTCGGCGTGTATATCTCATCCAACGGCGGCCACGGCGAGACCGGCGGCACCACAAGGATGCAGGGAGCCGACGGAACGGTGGGCCCCTGCCTTGACGACTGGTTCGACGCCTGCTGGAATTTCCTCGCCAATACTCTCGGTCTGCCCCAGGCGCCTCAGTCCATGCCGGCAATGGGCGGCCCGGGAGGTCCCGGCGGTCCGGGCGGTCCGGGAGGCGGTCCCGGCATGCCCCCGCCCTCGGGCGAAGGCGCCCCGGCCATGCCCCCGATGATGTTCAACATGCCCGTGCCGCCCGAGGGCAGCGAGCCCAACGGCCCCGGCGACATGCCCTTCGGTCGGGCGGA
>JAGDDB010000151.1 GCA_017958265.1 Oscillospiraceae bacterium
GAAATGCGAAAACTGCGGCTTTACCGTTTACAACGATATGATGAGCTGTGTGCAGTGGTGCAGGCACGCCCGGGAATGCGTCGGCGAAGAACTGTACGAAAAGATGCGCCGGGTCGCCCGGCGGAGGGAAGAGCGGAAAACCCGCACGGTTTGAAAAAACTTATCGAAACATAAATACAAACAGCTGACGGCCGTCTCCTGCAAAGGGGCGGCTGTCATTTTGCTGCCTGTCAATGAAAACCGATTTATATAAAAAACCGCTGAATATCGGGAGACACCGTTTGTGATTGTGGATGTTTTGCGTTGAAAAATACCGTTTTTTGCAGTAAACTGATACTTGAAACAGGCAAATAAATCTCAGGGGGACGCTCCATGCTTACAGTTCCACAGATGACTCGGAAATAGAAGCATTAAGGCCAAGAGTAGTAGATGAAAAGGAATTCAAGCGAATCCAAGCGGAAACCCGTGCTTGGTATAGTATATACCGGGAAAAAGAGGTTCCGCTGCTAAAGTAGTATCAAAAACACGGAAAACAGGTGAAAACATGGATAGAGATAAACTGCAGCTGTACGAAGATCAGCCTATCCGCACGGCATGGGACGAAGAGACGGAGGAATGGTATTTCTCTGTCGTTGATGTGTGTAAAGTGCTTTCAAACAGCAAAGATCCGAATGCATATTGGCGCAAACTAAAGCAGCGGCTGAAGGAAGAAGGAAATGAAAGCGTGACAAATTGTCACGTTTTGAAAATGACAGCAAATGACGGAAAACGCCGTGCGACGGACGTTGCAAATACGCAGCAGCTCCTGCGCATCATTCAGTCGATCCCCTCACCGAAAGCAGAGCCGTTCAAGCTCTGGCTGGCGCAGGTCGGTACTGAGCGTATTGAAGAGACCGTCGATCCGGAACTGACAATCGACCGGGCGTTGGAGACATACGCGAAGAAAGGATATTCTCCGGAGTGGATCAATCAGCGTCTGCGCGCGATCCAGGCACGCAGGGAACTTACCGACGAGTGGCAGGCACACGGCGTATCCGATGGCCGGGAATATGCCATACTCACAGACGAGCTCACAAGAGCGTGGTCGGGCATGAACACGCGGCAATATAAAAACCTAAAGGGTCTGAAAAAAGAAAATCTGCGCGATAATATGAGCACACTTGAGCTGGCGCTCAACATGCTTGCGGAAGCCACGACCACGGAGCTGACGCGCGTTGAGCAGCCGCAAGGACTTGAGGAAAACAAAAAAGTTTCCCGCCGTGGCGGGAAGGTGGCGGGAAATGCCCGTAAAGAGATAGAGGCCCAAACAGGAAGGCCCGTTATTACTTCGCAAAACGCGGCGGCGCTGGGTAAGGCGGTAACGCATATGATCGAGGAGATAACGGAAAGCACGGATAAGAACAAATGAACATAAAATCAGCCGCCGCGCTGTGATGCAGCGCGGCGGTCTTTTTTTCGTGTGAGATCACAGCGCGTCTATATAATTGCAGGCGGCTATGGCGGCCACGGCGCCGTCGGCCACGGCTGTGGTCAGCTGGCGCACGGATTTGGAGCGGCAGTCTCCCGCGGCGAAGATGCCCGGCGTGGAGGTCAGGCAGTCCTCGCCGGAGTCGATGTAGCCGTATTGGTTTAAAGAAACCAGCTCTCCGAAGATGCCGTTTTCCGGGATAAGGCCTATGGCTACGAACAGTCCGTCGCAGGCAAGCTCGCTCGCCGCGCCGGAAGCGCGGTCGTGTATCTTAAGCCCGACGAGGTTTTCGCCCTCGGTTATGAGCGCGTCGATCGCGGCGCCGGTGATCGAGCGGACGTTGGGTCTGGAAAACAGTATGTCCTGCGACTTTTTTTCTCCGGTAAAGTAATCAAGATCCTGTACCATGATCACCTCGCGGCAGTTTTCCGACAGGAGTATGGCCTCCTGCAGGGCGGAATTTCCGCCGCCCGCCACCACCACGGTCTTATCGCGGTAAAAGCCGCCGTCGCACACCGCGCAGAAGGATATCCCGCTGCCTACGAATTCATGCTCGCGTTCCAGGCCGAGCATACGGTGCTTTACGCCCGCGGCGATTATGACCGCCTTTCCCTCATAGTCGCCGCCCTCCTCGGTGAGAACGTGCTTTATATCGCCGTCACAGCGTATGGCCGTGACGGTCTCGACCTCGGCCTCCGCGCCCTGGTAAAGGATCTGATCGAACAGGTCGTCGGCAAACTCCGCGCCGCTCATCTGCTTTCTGCCGGGGTAGTTCTCCACCTTCGGAGAGTAGGTTATCTGGCCGCCGAAGCCGTTTTTCTCTATGACAAGGGCGGATTTGTTGTTCCTTTGGGCGTACAGCGCCGCGGTCATGCCCGCGGGCCCGCCGCCTATGATGATAATATCGTACATTTTTACTGCTCAGCCATGAATCCTTTCGTCTATAATTCCGCTCCCTCAAAATTCGGAAAAGATTGAGGGAGCGGTCATTGTTTCGGAGGTCAAAAGCTTTTATGCAAGGGCGGCGGATGCTCCGGTGATATATTTCTTTATCTCGGGTACCCCGTAATATTTGTCGAAGCCTGCCTCGCCCTCCACCACGAGGGTGGGAGCGCCCTTTATGCCGTATTTCGCGGCCAGGTCAAGATTGTCCTCGGCTATGAGCTTTTCATAGGTTATGCCGGCCTTGTTCAGCTGAGCCTCGGCGGCGCGGCAGTTGGGACAGGTCACGCGGGCGAACAGCGTGAGCTTCACGTCGTCTCCGGAGGCGGCGCTGACTGCCGCTTCGGCGGTGGGAGCGGTCTTTACCGCGGTCTTTTTCAGCGTGGAAGTGCTTATGTCGTAGACCTTGCGCTGCTTGAACTCCTGGGTCTTGCCGTCGTTCCAGTTTTGCACGGGTCTGTAATAGCCCGTGATGCGGGAATAGACTTCGGCCTTTTCGCCGCAGTGGGGGCATACATACTGCTCGCCGGTAAGGTAGCCGTCGTTTTTGCAGATGGAATATGTGGGAGAGAGAGTATAGTACGGGAGCTTGTAATTCTCCGCGATCTTGCGCACCAGTGCCGCAGCTGATCTCCAATCGGGCATCTTCTCGCCGAGGAAGGCGTGGAAGACGGTGCCGGAGGTATAGAGGGTCTGCAGCTCGTCCTGGATATCGAGAGCGGTGAAGATGTCCTCGGTATAGCCCACGGGCAGGTGGGAGCTGTTGGTGTAATAGGGCGTTCCGCCGGCCTCGGAGGCGGTGATGATATCGGGATAACGCTCAACGTCGTGCTTGGC
>JAGDDB010000017.1 GCA_017958265.1 Oscillospiraceae bacterium
CCCAGCGCTTTTGAGCGAATCTCTTCATTGCTTCTTCTCCATTTTATAGCCCTTGCCCCAGACGACCTTGATGTATCTCGGATCGGCCGGGTTGATCTCCAGCTTCTCGCGCAGATGGCGGATATGCACGGCCACGGTTCCCTCCGGTCCCAGCGGGATGTCCTGCCACACAAGCTGATAGATCTCCCGGCTCGAAAACACGCGGCCGGGATTCTGCATGAGCAGCTTGAGAATATCGTATTCCTTGGGCGTCGTGGAGATCTCTTCCCCCTCGCAGGTGACGGTCTTCGTCTCATCGTCCAGCTCGATGCCGCCGACGCGGAGGACGGCGGGTCTGTCATCCGGTTCGGCCTGGCGGGAAAACCGCCGCAGAACGGCGCGAACCCGCGCCAGCACCTCCATGGAATTGAAGGGCTTGGTGATATAGTCGTCGGCGCCGAGATTGAGCCCGACGATCTTATCGGTATCTTCACTCTTGGCGGTCAGCAGGATCACAGGCAGCGCGCTGTTTCTCTGCCGAAGCTCGGACAGGACGGTGAGCCCGTCCATGACCGGCATCATGATATCCAGAAGAACCAGGTCCGGTTTGTTCGCGCCGAGCAGCTCCAGCGCCTTGCGGCCGTCTTCCGCCTCCAGCGTCTCATAGCCTGCCCCGCTCAGCGTAATGCGCAGCGCGGTCCGGATCTCTTTCTCATCGTCGCAGATCAGTACGGTGTGCACGACATCACCTCCTTTCCTCTATTTTACAGCAAATCCGGGCAGAAGAAAAGCTCTAATCTTTAAGGTTTTTTTACGATTGGAAGGCATTCCCCCGCTGATGTTTTAAGTGTTTCTTAGAAGCTTTAAGAATCCTTTAAAAACCGAGACAAGACGGATTTTTGCTGCTATACTGCGGCCGAGCTCGAGGCTCGAACGATTTTTGAAGGAGGTTTCCCAAATATGAAACGTGTGATGATTTTTGTTCTGGTTCTGGCAATGATCGTGGCTGTCGGCGGTGTGGTCGCTGCCGCGTCTGGACAGCGGAATGTAGAGACGCTGAAGCAGAAGCTGAATGATCTGGATTATGAGGTGTATACGATGGAATCGCAATACTACGAGGGAGAGACGATGGCCCCGGATGCGGGCACGATCCTTTATTATTCTCCCGAAGGCTATGCGCTCGCTTCCATCTATGATTCCTACTTTGAACGCTCCGACACCTTCATCTTACAGTTTGCGTCGGCATCCCCGCTGGAAGCGCTGATCGGAGTCGGAAGCTATTCCGTTGACGGTCAGACCATCGCGATCACGGACGAGGACGGATGGACCGCCGTTTTCACGCCCGCCGGGCGAAGCGCGGAGCGCTCCGAGATCGATGTGCTTCTGCAGTCGCTGGCGTGTGAGAACGGCATGGACAGCACAGACGTCCACATGCTTTTCCCCGTGAAGGCCAAATAATCAGAACCGAAACCGCCTGTCTTCCGAAAAAGACAGGCGGTTGATGTTATTTCAGATTCGAAGCTCCACGCGGTTCGGCAGCGGCTGCTGCGCGTCATAGGAATATTTCATCTCCGCAGCCGTGTTTTCCAGAATCGTGAGGGAAAGATCGTTGTCCGTGCTCTTCGGGTCGAAGGCGTCACCGCCGTAGGTGACCGTCACGTCGGTCGAGTCCGCCCCTGCGGCGTGTTCGATCAGCACATGGATTATGGTCGTACCGGGGCGCGGCAGGAGGATTTGCTGCACCAGCTCCTCAAGTGCGAGCC
>JAGDDB010000152.1 GCA_017958265.1 Oscillospiraceae bacterium
GCGACGGTCGGCGCTCTTTCCGATCCGGAGCTGATGGAGGAGATAATCGCCTCGGGCAAAGCCGATATAGTCGAGATAGCCCGCGGGCTCATTGCCGACCCGGAGCTGCCGAACAAGGCCATGACCGGGCGCGAGGCGGACATAGACCGCTGCCTGCGCTGCTACCACTGCTTCAGCGAGGTGATGAGCTCCGGACAGTTCTGCTGCACGCTCAATCCGACCATAGGCAGGGAGGAAGAATACTCCACCGCTCCGATGCCCGCGGAGAAGAAAAACGTCGTTGTCGTCGGCGGCGGCGTGGCTGGCATGCAGGCGGCGATCACCGCGGCAAAGCGCGGGCACAGCGTGAAGCTGTATGAAAAAAACGATCGGCCGGGAGGCGTGCTGCTGTGCGAGGAGAACGTGCCCTTCAAAAAACACCTGACAGAATATCTTGACAGGCAGGCAAAGCGCCTTGAAGCCTCGGGAGCGGAAGTGCATTTCGGACACGCGCTGACGCCCGGGGAGGCGTCGGCTCTCGGAGCGGACGTTATCATTGCCGCCGTCGGCTCGGCGCCGGCGCAGCCGGATATACCGGGCCTTGAAAGCGCGGTGCCGGTGACCGAGGCATACGCCCGGCCCGAAAAGTTAGGGAAAAAGGTGCTTATCCTCGGCGGAGGCATGGCGGGAACGGAGCTTGCAATATATCTGCGTTCTCTCGGCAAAGAAGCGGAGATCGCGGAAATGGGAAGATCGCTCAATTTCTCGAATAACTCATGTCACGCTTCCGCCGTTACGGAGCAGCTTGCCGGACTGAAGGTGAGCGTACATACCGGGACAAAGGCGGAAAAGATCACGGCGGAGGGCGCGGTATGCAGTACGCCGAAGGGAGAACTTATTTTAAAGGCCGACAGCGTGGTAAACGCGCTCGGACGCGTGCCGCTGCAGGAGCAGGCGGCAGCCTTTGCCGACTGCGCTCCGGTCTTCTACGCCATAGGCGACTGCCTTGCGGCAAAAAACGTGTATGAGGCGAACCGCCTGGGCTTCAACGTGGCTATGGATATAGGAAAGTCGGCGCTCTGAACGGCACGGCACGGTTGACGACATGAGCAGGAAAAAATACGAAGCCATCAACGCGCTGCCCTCCGGGCGCGCGACGGAAGATATCACGGAAGGCTGCCTCGTCCTGGAGGGCGGAGCATGGCGCGGAGTGTATACCGTGGGCGTGCTGGACGCCATGATGACCGGCGGCATTAATCTGAGCACCGCGGTGGGCATTTCGGCCGGCGCGCTTTCGGCGCTGAGCTATATCTCGGGACAGATAGGCTGGGGCATCAGAATAGACCTGACGTACAGGCACGACCCGAATTACTGCGGCGTCGGGGCTTTCGCGAGAGATCACGGGATAACCGGGTTTTCCTACCTTTTCAATGAGATCATGGCCGGGCTTCCGCTGGACATGGAGCGGCTCATGTCTCCCCGGCGCAGACTGTTTGTGGGAGCGGCGGACATGCGCAGCGGAAAACTTGTCTATTTCGAGAAAGGGAAATGCGACCTTTTCCGGGCCGTCCGGGCATCCGCTACCGTTCCGTTCATTTCAAGGCCGGTGATCATAGACGGCGCGCCGTATATCGACGGCGGCTGCGTGGACAAGATACCCTCTGCCTGGGCTAACGAGAACGAGGCGGGGAAAAAGCTCGTGGGGGTCAAAACGCGTGAACGCAGCTACCGCCGCGAGGAAAAGGCAAGCGCCGCCGCAAGGA
>JAGDDB010000153.1 GCA_017958265.1 Oscillospiraceae bacterium
AGTTCGACGAAGAGTATGCGGAAAAAATACTGTCCGCCCACGAGGTGATCATTATCGCCGAGCTGAACGAGGGCGACGGAGAAGTGACATGCTGGGGATGCGATCTGACCTACGATTACGTGAAAATAAACGGAAGCTACAGGACGTGAGGTTAAAATGGACATATCGATAAACAACGTGGAAAGGGCACAGATACTTACGGAGGCCCTGCCGTATATAAAGAAGTATTACGGAAAAGTCGTGGTCGTCAAATACGGCGGCAGCGCCATGCTGAACGACGAGCTGAAAAAGGCGGTCATGGGAGATCTGGTGCTGCTGCAGCTGATAGGCATCAAGGTAGTGCTGGTGCACGGCGGAGGCCCGGAGATCACCCAAATGCTCGGCAGGATAGGCAAGAAATCGGTTTTCGTGGACGGCCTGAGGGTAACGGACGAGGAGACCGCCGAAATAGTACAGATGGTCCTTGCCGGAAAAGTGGGGAAGGGGCTTGTCAACCTCATTGAGCTCAACGGCGGGAAAGCCGTCGGGCTGTCCGGGGCCGACGGGCATCTGATCGAGGCGGAGATGAAGGATGAGCGCCTCGGCTTCGTGGGCGAAGTTACGAAGATAAATATCGAGCCGGTCAGCGTGCTGCTCGAAAAAGGCTATATTCCCGTGATATCAACCGTCGGCTGCGACAGCAGCGGGTATTTTTACAATATCAACGCAGATACGGCGGCGGCAAAGATAGCGGGAGCGCTGAATGCGGAAAGCCTCCTTTCCATGACGGATACCCCGGGGATCCTGCGCGATTTCAACGATCCCGGCTCGCTTATCCGCGTGGTAGACATCTCCGAGGCAAAAAAACTGACGGAGGACGGCGTGATATCCGGAGGGATGATCCCCAAGGTGGGCTGCTGCATCGACGCGCTCAACGGCGGAGTGAAAAAGGTATTTATCATTGACGGCAGAGTGCCGCATTCGATACTGATAGAGCTGCTTACCGATGAGGGCATAGGCACCATGTTCATCGGGCAGCGGAACGGAGGCGACGGGAATGAATAATTCGGAAGTCATTCGGATGACGGATGAAAACATCATGCAGACCTATTCGCGTTTCCCTGTGGCGATCAAAGAGGGGAAGGGCGCGACGCTGTGGGATTTCGAGGGGAATAAATATATAGATTTCACGAGCGGGATCGGCGTGTGCTCCGTGGGCTACGGAAACGAAAAATGGGCGAAAGCGGTATCCGAGCAGGCTATGAAGCTGCAGCATGTTTCGAACCTGTATTATACCGAGCCGGCGGCGATGCTCGCAAAGCGGCTCAAAGAGCGCACCGGCATGGAAAGAGTGTTCTTTTCCAATTCGGGCGCCGAGGCAAACGAGGGCGCCATAAAGCTGGCAAGGAAATACAGCTTTGACAAATACGGCGAGGGACGCTCCGCCGTCGTCACGCTGGTGCAGTCCTTCCACGGGCGCACCGTGACCACGCTTGCCGCCACGGGTCAGGATGTTTTTCACAATTATTTCTTCCCCTTCACGGAGGGCTTCAGGTATACTCCGGCGAACGACGTCGAGGCGCTTGACGGTGCTTTGAGCGGCGACGTCTGCGCGCTGATGATAGAGCTAATACAGGGCGAGGGCGGAGTGCTGCCGCTGGACAAAGAGTTCGTTGACGCGGCGGCAAAGCTGTGCGCGGAAAGAGACATACTGCTTATCACAGACGAGGTGCAGACCGGCGTGGGCCGCACGGGCTCGCTGTTTTGTTTTGAACGCTTCGGGATCAAGCCCGATGTATGCAGCTTTGCAAAGGGCATCGCCGGCGGCCTGCCCTTCGGCGGTATAATGGCGGGAGCGAAATGCGCGGACGTGCTCGGCGCGGGGACTCATGCCTCCACCTTCGGAGGCAATCCCGTATGCGCCGCGGCCGCGCTGGCGGTGCTGGATATACTGAGCGATGAAGAACTGAAAAAGGTCTGTGAAAAGGGCGAATATCTGAGAGGGCGCATAGCCGAGATGAACGCGGGCTGCGTTGTCGGGATCAGAGGCATGGGAATGATGACGGGAATAGCCGTAAATTCTTCGCACAAGGAAATAGCCTCAAAATGCGCCGAGAGCGGACTGCTGGTGCTGACTGCGGGGAAGGACACGGTCAGACTTCTCCCGCCGCTCACGATAAGCTATGAGGAAATGGACGAGGGCCTCGGGATACTCAAAGGCGTTCTTGAAAAGGCGTAAATACCGGCGGAAAACGGACATATAATCAGCTGTACGCAAACGTACGGCTGATTTTGTTTTCGGGAGGAAAAAATGAAGGAGGGAAAACCGCGCGCGGCGGCCTACTGCCGCGTATCGACGAAAAACGGCTCACAGCTGGACAGCCTGGAAAATCAAAAGCTTTTCTTCGAGAAATACACTGCCGACAACGGCATAGAGCTTGTAAAAATATACGCCGACGAGGGTATATCGGGCAAGCAGATGAAAAACCGGACGGAGTTCATACGGATGATAGACGAGGCGGGCAGCGGACTGTTTGAAACCGTGCTTGTCAAGGATGTTTCGCGCTTTGCGAGAAATACGGTGGATTTTCTCAGCAGTATAAGGGAGCTAAGGCGCAGGGGAGTGGAAGTGTTCTTCCTGTCGAACAACATGACGAATTTGGGAAGCAGCGAATTCGTGCTGACGATTTTCGGCGCCGCGGCCCAGGAGGAAAGCGCGAACATTTCAAAGCGCATCAAATTCGGAAAGGACGTCAACGCGCGGAAAGGGCGGGTGCCCAACGTGGTATACGGATACAAACGCGTATCGCTCACCCGGTTGGAAGCGGAGCCCCGGGAGGCCGAGGCGGTGAGGGATATGTACCGTATGTATACCGAGCTGGGCTGGGGCTGCGGAAAAATAGCACGGGAACTCGACCGGCGCGGCATAGCGGCCAAGCGCGGAGGAAAATGGGAGGCCCGCACGGTCCACAGGATACTGTGCAATTCGCTGTACTGCGGAGAGCTCGCAAACCACAAAAGCGAGATAGACGATTTTATAGAGGGCAGCATCAAACGCTTTGACAGCTCCCAGTGGTATCGTCATTCAAGGCCCGACTTGGCGATAATAAGCCGGGAAACGTATGAAAAGACGATGAAGGAAATGAAAAAAAGAAGAGAAAAGACAAAAAACCATGGCAACGGCAGAAGCAGTTGACCCGATAGTGCTCGGGATAAGGCTTTCGGAGGGCAGAGCAGAGACGGAAAGCGACCTGGAGCCTGCCGAAATACCCGAATTCATAAGAGCCGCCTTCCCGGACGGACTTCAGCCGGGAGGGAACGCAAGGCGCGTATATATCACGTTGGGGCAGTTCAGCATAATACGCCTTGAACGGGATACGCAGCTGCTTATGCCGGCATACGACTACTGTCTGCCGGAAAAGGAATGCTCCGATCCGGGCGGGGACGATCCGTGCGAGCTGTTTCGCAGGATATCCTTCCCCGTGGACGAGTTTTTCCCGCCCGATACGGTCAACGGGATCAATGAATACAGAGAGGCTGTCGGCAGCACGGTATCCGACAGCATCACATGAGCATACCGTGAGCTTCGGTCAAAAACGCGGTTTTTGATCGGGCGCAGCCGTGCCGCATGCATACAGGGATGCCTGCGGCGATCTTCGAAAATGATGCTTTGCTCTCGGCCTGCGCGCTCCGGACAGGGGTACAGCTTCTGTCCGGAGCGTGTATTCATACGAAAAATGAATATTTAACGGTATAATATTTGATTTCCGTGTTGTAATCAGACAGATAATTTGATATTATAACGTTTACAAATATACAGGGGTATGGCTATGGGCATACTTGAAAAAATACGCTCCTCCGCGGATGTGAAAGCCCTTACCATGGAGGAGATCGGGGAATTGTGCTCGGAAATAAGAGCGTTTCTTATTGATAATATTTCCAGGACCGGCGGACATCTCGCGTCAAATCTCGGCGTAGTTGAACTGACAGTGGCCCTTCACAATGTATTCGACAGCGAAAAAGACAGGATCGTTTTCGACGTCGGGCATCAATGCTATGTGCATAAACTGCTTACGGGCAGAGCGCAGGGATTTTCCGCACTCAGGCAAAAAAACGGGCTTGCGGGATTCCCGAAGCCTTCGGAATCGAAAAGCGATGCATTTATTGCAGGACATGCCTCCAACTCCGTATCCGCGGCCTTGGGTATGGCGCGGGCGCGTACTCTGTCGGGCGAGGATTACGGCGTTATCGCCGTTATCGGAGACGGGGCGCTGACGGGCGGACTTGCCTACGAGGGCCTGAACAATGCCGGACAGAGCGGAGAGGCGATGATAGTCGTGCTGAACGACAACGGCATGGCCATCGGAACCAATGTGGGCGGTATGGCGCGCTCTCTCGCCCTTCAGCGTACAAGACCGGCATATTACAGACTGAAAAAGAATTACCGCAAGGTAATGCTTCATATCCCGGGCGGGAAATATGTTTTTTCTTTTACTCAGAATATAAAAAACAGCCTGAAAAACGCCATTTTTCATTGCAGCATGTTTGAGGAAATGGGTTTCAGATATATGGGACCCGTCGACGGGCACGACGTTAAGAGACTGTCATATATGCTCAAAACCGCGAAGGAATACAACGAGCCCGTGCTGCTGCATGTCGTAACGCGCAAGGGGCGCGGGTATGAGGATGCGGAAAAGCACCCGGAGAAATACCACGGTGTGAGCTGCTTTGATCCCAGCTGCGGCGTCGGAGACGAAAAAAAGACTTCTTTTTCGGAAGTTTTCGGACAGGCCCTGTGCGGGGAAGCGGAGAAGGACGGGCGTATATGCGCCGTGACCGCGGCGATGGAAGACGGGACGGGCCTGGGATCGTTCAGAGAAAAATATCCCGAACGTTTCTTTGACGAGGGCATAGCGGAAGGCCACTGCGTTACCATGGCCGCCGGTATGGCCAAACAGGGCATGATACCGGTCTTCGCGGTATATTCCACATTCCTTCAGCGCGCATACGACATGCTTTTGCATGACGTTGCCATTCTCGGCCTTCATGTCGTTCTCGCGGTTGACAGAGCGGGGCTCGTGGGGAGCGACGGGGAGACGCACAACGGCGTATTCGACGTGGGCTTTTTGCGGCAGGTGCCGGGCATGACCGTATACTGTCCGGCAAACTACGCGGAGCTGCGCAGCATGCTGCACCGGGCGATCGAAAGCAGCGGGCCGGCGGCCGTCAGATATCCGAGGGGCGCCGAGGGCGAATACCGCGACGAGGGGAAGACCCTGCTGCGCAGAGGCGGCGATATAACGATAGTATCCTACGGGATAATGATAAACGAGGCGCTGAAAACCGCGGATCTGCTTGAAAAGAAAGGCATATCCGCCGAGGTCGTCAAGCTGGACGTGATCGCGCCGCTTGATCTGAGGCAGGTCAAAGCCTCTGCGGAAAGAACGGGCCGGGCGGCGGTCATGGAGGATTGCTGCGAGCACGGAAGCGTCGGAGAGGCGATAAAGGCCGAACTGAGCTGTCCCGTTATGCTGTTCAATACGGGCAGGGGGTTCACGCCCCAGGCGACGGTACAGGAGCAGAGAGAACTTTGCGGGATAGACGCCGTGTCGGCGGCGGAGAGAATAATTGAAGAAAGAAAGACTTGATGTTCTCGTTGTCGAACGCGGGCTGTGCGCAAGCAGAGAACGCGCAAAGGCCGAGATAATGAGCGGAAATGTTTTCGTAAACGGCATAAGGGCGGACAAGCCCGGAATGACGTATGCTCAGGACGCTCCGATCGAGCTGCGCGGCGCCGCGATAGGTTTTGTCAGCCGAGGCGGACTCAAGCTGGAAAAGGCGCTGAGAGAATTCGGGGTTTCGCCGAAGGGGCGGATATGCGTCGACTGCGGCGCGTCTACGGGCGGCTTTACCGACTGCCTTCTTAAGGGAGGAGCGGAAAAAGTATACGCGGTAGACGTGGGATACGGGCAGCTGGCCTGGAGCCTGCGCAACGATCCGAGAGTGGTGAACATGGAGCGCACCAATATCAGGTATATCAAGCCCGAGGACATACCCGACAAGATCTCTCTTGCGGTGATAGACGTATCGTTTATTTCCCTGAGTCTGGTCCTTCCGCCCGTTAAGGCCTTGCTTGAAAAGGGCGGGGAGATCATCTGCCTTATCAAGCCTCAGTTTGAGGCGGGAAAAGACAAGGTCGGGAAAAAAGGCGTGGTGCGCAGACCCGAGGTACATACCGAGGTGCTGGACAGATTTCTCGACAGCGCGGATAAGCTCGGGCTTGCGGTCCGCGGCCTGACATGGTCGCCCGTGAGAGGACCGGAGGGCAACATCGAGTATTTGGGACACCTTGTCGAAGGCGGTACTGCCGGCACATTCGACACAGCCGAGACAGTAAAGGCCTCGCATACGGAGTTGGAATGAAAAATATCATTATTTTTTCAAATACAAAGCGCGATCCGAATAGAACGATGGCAAAGCGCCTGGAAGAATATCTCGGTTCTTTGGGCGCCGCTGCCCGGATCATTTCTCCCGGAGCGGACGGGGGAGATTTCGATATACCGGACGAGGCTTTTGAAGATGCGGAGATGCTGATATGCCTCGGAGGCGACGGCACGATGCTGCATCTTTCGAGAAAGGCGGCCGTACATGAGCTGCCCATGCTCGGCGTGAACATGGGCCATATGGGCTTTATCACTCAGCTTGAGCCGGATGAAACGGACAGGCTCAGAGAGATAGTCACGGTCGGCTATGATATCGAAAAGCGCATGATGATCGACATAGACGTGATGCGCGGCAGTGAATGCATTTATTCGGGCTTCGGGCTGAACGAAGCGGTGGTTACGCGCAATAACCCCGCCCACGCGATCCGCCTGACGGCATACGGAGACGGAAGAAAAATATCCGATTACTCCGGAGACGGTATCATCATTGCCACTCCGACGGGCTCCACGGCCTATTCCATGTCCGCGGGAGGGCCTATAGTCGAGCCGACTGCGGAGATACTTATCCTTACGCCGATGTGCGCTCATTCGCTCATAGCAAAGGCCTATGTGCTCACGGGAGACAGAGTCACGTCGGTCAAGGTGACGAGCTTCGACGATAACGACGCCCTGCTCATGGTCGACGGCGGAACACCGTTCCCCCTCCAGCTCGGCGACATCGTATACGTGCGCAAATCCAAATATGTTACGAGGCTTGTAAAAGTTTCGAACAACAGCTTCTATGACATCGTGAAAAACAAGCTTAATCAGTGAGAAAGGGTGTAGATAATGAAGTCTGCAAGACAGACAAAAATTCTCGAGATCATCGCTTCTCGGGACATCGAAACGCAAAATCAGCTCATTGAGGCGTTGGAAGAATGCGGCTTTAAAAGCACCCAGGCCACTGTGTCAAGGGATATGCGCGAGCTGCGCCTTATAAAAGAACTGGGCGACAGCGGAAATTATCGCTACGTATGCCCGGCCGAGCCGGAGCAGGCCGATAACGCCGAAAAGGTAAGGACGATATTTCGCCACTCGGTGAAATCATATGCCTGCGCTCAGAACCTTGTGGTCATCAAAACGCTTCCGGGCCTTGCCGACGCTGCCTGCGTCGCGATTGAAACGCTGGACGTGCCCGGCCTTGTAGGGACCATTGCCGGCGACGATACGGCGTTCATGGCCATGAGCGACAACGCCCATGCCGAGCAGTTCTGCAAGGAAATCCGCAATCTGATGTAAAGAAGGAATGATCGGTGCTTAGCCTGCTGCATATCGAAAATGTGGCCGTGATCGAAAGGGCGGATATTGAATTCGGCCCCGGACTGAATGTGCTCACAGGCGAGACAGGCGCGGGTAAATCCATAATAATCGACTCTGTCGGCGCGATACTCGGGGAGCGGACGTCAAAGGATATCATACGCACGGGCAGCGCCTCGGCCCTGATATCCGCCGAATTGACCTGCTCCGAAGCGGCGGAGAGATGGATGGACGATAACGGCGTAGAGTATCAGCAGGGGGACAACATGACCCTGCTCAGAAAAATAAGCTCCGACGGAAAAAACTCATGCCGCGTAAACGGTATGCCCGTGAGCGTGGGACAGCTCAGGGAGCTGGGCGAGCTGCTTTTCGCCATACACGGTCAGAATGACGGCAGAAGGCTGCACAG
>JAGDDB010000154.1 GCA_017958265.1 Oscillospiraceae bacterium
CGCTGCCCTGTATCATGCCCGGGCTGCCGCCTCCGACCCCGGACAGAGCGGAGTTGATCGCCCGGGAATGCCGGCGCAGGTCAACCCTGCGGCTGCCCATGACATAGCGCCAATTATTCCCGGCGCCCGAAAACGCGGCGCACACACCGCCGCATTTTTCCATGCCCGAGTTGACAAGCTCGCGCAGTCCCGCGCCGTCAAGCTCGTCTTCAAACAGGCACAGGTTTCCTTCAACGGCGGCAAGCGAGGCGATCTTTTCTTTCAGCATGTCTTTTTTTATTTCCGTCAGCGCGTGTCTTGCATCGGAAAGATCGGACAGTGTTTTTCGGACATAGTCGGGCGTTTCGCTTTGCTTTGCGCTCAGCAGCGCGGAAATCGATGCGTTGTTGCCGTAACACATGCGGTAATGCTCCAGCGCGTCGAGCCCGCAGAGCATGTGTACACGTACTCCGCCCCTGTGCCGGGCAAAGTCGAGCAGCTTGATCATTCCTATTTCGCCGGTGCGCCCGACGTGCGGCGCGCAGCAGGCGCAGGTATCGTAGCCTTCTATACGCACAAGGCGCACGTTCTCGCTCAAATCGAGCTTGCTCCTGTATTTAATGCGGCTCAAAGAGGACGGGGAGGGAAACCATGCCCTTACGCGGCGATTTTCGAATACGGCAATATTTGCAAGAGTTTCTATATGGTCAAGCTCGGCGCGGCCGAGCTCGCCGTTGAAATCTACGGTAACATCTTCGCCGCCCATGTGAAAGCCCACGTTGGAGTAACCGTACTCGCGGTTGATAAGCCCGGAAACTATATGCTCGCCGCTGTGGTTCTGCATGCGTCTGAAGCGTATGTTCCAGTCAATGCTGCCCCGAACCTCGCTGCCTTCGGCGAGCGGGGAACGAATATAGTGGACCACCTCGCCGTTTTCCTCGCGCGTATCGAAAACCTCGGCTCCGCCGAGAATGCCGACGTCGCCGGGCTGACCGCCGCCCTCGGGGAAAAAAGCGGTCCTGTCCAATACCGCCGCAAAGCCGTTTTCGGCCGGAGAACAGGACAGGACGCGGGCAGAGAAGCTGTCGATATGACTGTCGGAATAATACAGTCTGTCTGTCAATGCCTTCAGCACCTTTCTGCTGAAATACTGCCATATTTTTGACGTGATGTCAATAAAAAGCTTTTTTGAAAACCCTTACGGTGCTATAATAAAAACAAAAAAACAATACACGATTTTGACGGTGCTTCCGCCTCGCCGCGCAGCGGCGGCGGAGGGCGCCGCACGGCTGTGCAGAGAGGAACAAAACATGGAATTCGAACACGTATTCAGACCGATGGAAGTCGGCGGGCTCAGGATAAAAAACCGTCTGGAGGTTTCCCCCGCAGAGCCGTTTTTGTGCACGAAAAACGGCGAAATAACCGATGAGTTCATCGCCTTTACATCAAGACTCGCTGCAAGCGGGGCGGGGATAGTGACCGTAGGCGACAGTCCCGTAACTCAGGCGTATGCCGACAGCAATCACTACGTAGTCAACCTTGCCGACGAATATATCGTCCACGGTCTTGTCAAGGTGAGCGAGGCAATACGCAGGTACGGCGCCGCTTCGTCGATAGAGCTCAATCTTCGCGATCCGAGAAAGCCGGCCGAAATGAGCCGCGGGGATATACTCGGGATAATAAAATCCTTCGCGCTTGCCGCCGAGAGATGCAAAAAGGCGGGCTTTGACATGCTTATGCTGCATTTCGGCCATGGCCATACCGCGGCCTCGTTCTTTTCGCCGGACATGAATAAAAGAACGGACGAATACGGCTGCGCTGCCTTTGAGGACCGCTGCCGCTTCGCAAACGAGCTTTTAGACGCGGTGCGCGAAAAAACAGGCGGCTCGATGCCGATAGAAATGCGCTTCAGCGGCGATGAGTTATATCCCGGCGGAGTGCACGCGGAGGAGGGCATAAAATTTGTAAAGGCGATACAGGATAAGATAGACCTTATCCATATCAGCGCAGGGAGCATGTATGCGGTGCAGACGATGGAGTATACCATACAGCATACATACATGCCGAGAGCTACCAACGCGGATATTGCCGCCCGTTATAAGGCTGCCGGTCTGAAAATACCGGTAGTCAGCGTAGGCAGCTACGACATGGAGCTTGCGGAAAAGGCGCTGAGGGAGAACAAAGCGGATATGATCGCGATGATACGCGCGTTTATCGCCGATCCCGAGCAGATAAATAAAGCGAGAGCGGGGAAAAGCGACGAAATACGTCCGTGCATAAGGTGTAACGTTTGCACGGGCGATGATCCTCACGGCTGTCCCAAGCCTCTCAGATGCACCGTAAACGCCGAGGCCGGCAGGGAAACGATGCTTTTGCCGCAGCCTGCTTCCGAGGCGAAAAAAGTGGGGATAATAGGAGGCGGCTGCGCCGGTATGGAGGCCGCGAGGCGCGCCGCGGAAAGAGGACACCGCGTAGTGCTCTTCGAAAAAGAGCGCGAACTCGGAGGCAGTCTGCGCCCGGCGGGCGCAAATCCCATAAAAAGCGACGTGCGCAGATACGCGGATTGGTCCGTGCGCATGACGCTGAGGACCCCGGGCATAGATATACGCACCGGTACGGAAGCCACGGAAGAACTTGTGCTCGCTGAGAGGCCGGACGCCGTCATCATAGCGGTGGGCAGCGAGCAGATAAGGCCCCGCATCCCCGGCGGCGACGATGAAAGGATATGCTTCGCCTGGCAGCTCGATACGGGGGAAGTGAAGGCGGGAGAGCGCGTAGTGATAGCCGGCGCGGGGCTGACAGGCAGCGAAACCGCGGTAATGCTTGCCGAAGAAGGAAAACAGGTAGTGCTTATAGACAGACTGCCCATAGAAGAGATAATATTCCGGGATAAAAACACCGCGAGAGTACATCGCATGGCAATGAGCAAGGGCGTGCGCATAATGGGATCGACGAGCCTTTCGGGCATGACGGCGGAGGGAGCGGTCGTTACGGACGCCGAGGGAAAAGAAACGGTACTGAAATGCGATACCCTGGCGCTTTCTCTCGGGGTGAAAAAAAGGACGGAGCTTACGGAGCGATTTGAAAGGATATGCGGCAGGGTATACTTCGCGGGCGACTGCGTCAACAGGCAGGGGAACATCACCACGGCGGTGCGCGAGGGATTTTTCGCCGCCATGAATATTTGAAAAATGTCTGACGTCGGGAAAAAATTCGCGGCCGGGAAGTATTACGGCTGCCACAGATATTTCGGAGCTCACAAAACGAAAAACGGGGTGCGGTTCCGTTTGTGGGCTCCGCAGGTAAAAGCCGTATATGTCACGGGATCCTTCTGCGCCTGGAAAGAGGATGAGTATCCCATGACCGAAAAGAAACCGGGGATATGGGAATGCTGCGTGCGGTCGGTCGCCGAAGGAGATCTATACAAGTTCGTAATAGAATGCGAAAGCGGCGAAAGACTGTTCAAGGCGGATCCCGTCGCCTTTGAGGCGGAAATACGTCCCGGAACGGCATCGGTGTTCACCGACGCGCTCGGCTTTCGCTGGCGTGACGGAGAGTGGATGAAAAGCCGCAGGGCCCTGCCCCGGCCGATGAACATTTACGAAGTGCATCTCGGATCATGGCTGCGGGGAAAAGACGGCGGTTTTCTCGGTTATGAGGAGCTTGCCGACAGGCTGAGCGCGTATGTTTCGGAAATGGGTTATACGCATGTGGAGCTCATGCCCGTTACCGAGCATCCCTATGACGGCTCATGGGGTTATCAGACGACGGGATACTTTGCCCCGACGTCGCGCTACGGTAAGCCGAGAGAGCTTATGCGGCTGGTCGACAGGCTGCACAGAGCGGGCATAGGCGTTATCATGGACTGGGCAGGCGGGCACTTCTGCCGTGACGGCTTTGCGCTCGGCCGCTTTAACGGCAGCGCCCTTTACGAGGGAGCGGATCACCAGCAGTGGGGCACTTATAAATTCGATTTCAGCAGGGGCGAGGTGCGCAGCTTCCTGATAAGCAGCGTGATGTACTGGCTGGGAAAATACCACATGGACGGAATAAGAGTCGACGGCGTAACAAGCATGCTGTTTTTGAATTTCGGCGTGTTTACCGAGGATAATATAAGAGAAGGGAACGTCGACAAAGACGCGGTGCTGATGCTGACCGAGCTCAACCGCGCGGTCCGGGAGAGATTTCCTACTGCATTCACCGTTGCGGAGGAAAGCACGGATTGGCCGCATGTTACCGGAGAAGAAGGGCTGGGCTTTTCATACAAATGGGACATGGGCTGGATGAATGATACGCTTGAGTACGTCTCGCTGCCTTTTTCGGAACGTCCCGGCAGACACAGACTGCTGAATTTCGAGATGATGTACGCTTTTTCCGAGCGCTTCCTGCTGCCGCTGAGCCACGATGAGGTCGTGCACGGAAAACGTTCGCTCATCGGACGGATGCCCGGCAGCTATGAACAGAAATTCAGAGGCCTGCGCTTGCTGATGCTTTATCAGATGTGTCATCCGGGAGCAAAGCTGAATTTCATGGGCAGCGAGATCGCGCAGTTTGCCGAATGGGATCATGAAAAAGGCGTTGAATGGTTCATGGCCGATTATCCGGCGCACAGAGAACACAGGGAGTATGTGCGCGCTTTGAATGAATTCTATCTGAAAGAAAACTGCCTTTGGGAGAAAGACGGCGGCTGGGACGGCTTTGAATGGATCGACGCCGACGACTCGGACAACTGCGTATTATCCTTCATTCGCAGAGCCGCGGGGAAATGCGCGGCGGTCATATTGAATTTTTCGGACCGAGATCACGTCTGCACGCTGAAAATGCCCGAAAACGGGAGATATACGGCGGTTTTCGCGACCGAACCCGTCGGGGAGAGCGTTGAAGTGAGGCGCGGTGTAATGAAACTGAAGCTCGGAGCGCTCAGCGGCGTAGTATTGAAGAGGGAGGAAAAGCATGAACAGCAGTAAGATCGTTGCAATGCTCCTTGCCGGAGGGCAGGGGAGCAGACTCGGCGCTCTCACGCGGCGTGTGGCAAAGCCGGCGGTGGGCTTCGGGGGGAAGTACCGGATAATAGATTTCAGCCTGTCAAACTGTGCCAACTCCGGAATAAACATCGTCGGCGTGCTGACGCAGTATAAGCCCTTTCTTCTCAATTCGTATATAGGCACGGGCGAAGCCTGGGACATGGACGGCGGGCTGTTCGTGCTGCCGCCCTATTATACAGAGGTGGGCGGAGAATGGTACAGGGGCACGGCGGACGCGATATTCAGGAACATTGAGTTTATAGACGGCTATGCCCCGCAGTATGTGCTCATCCTTTCCGGAGATCATCTGTATAAGATGGATTACAGACCCATGCTTGAATTCCATGAGGAAAATGAGGCGGACCTCACCGTTTCGGTGATCGAGGTCGCGCCGGAGGATGCAAGCCGCTTCGGCATAATGAGCACAGACGAAAACATGCGCATCACCAAATTCGAGGAAAAACCCAAGGAGCCGGAGAGCTGTCTCGCTTCCATGGGCATATACATTTTCAGCTGGGATGTGCTGAGACAGGCGCTTATCGCGGACAATTCCGACGAGGCATCGGAAAACGATTTCGGACGCAATGTGATACCGGCCCTGCTCGGTGAAGGAAAAAGACTGTTTGCCTATAAATATTCGGGCTATTGGAAGGACGTAGGAACGATAGAGAGCTATTACGACGCTCAGATGGATCTGCTCAACGAGGAGCCCGAGTTTGATATATTCGCGGGAGATATGAAAATAATGTCAAACTCGAACTCGTCGTCGCCCCAATATATAGGCGAAGACGCCTCCGTGGAGGGAAGCATGGTCTGCAACGGCTGTACCGTGCTCGGCAGCGTAAGGGGATCGATACTCAGCACGGACGTTTTTGTGGGCAAGGACGCGCATGTGGAAAACTCCATTCTGCTCCCCGGAGCGACCGTTGAGGACGGAGCCTGCGTGAAAAGGGCGATAATAGGCGAGAAAGCGGTCGTTTCCGCGATGAGCGTTTTTGAGGGCGGGGATGAGATCGCCGTGCTCGGCGACGCGGAGACCGGCGGAGAGGAGAGCGCAAAATGAGACAGCTCATAGGTCTTGTATGCACCAATTACAACGACAGCTCATTCGGAGCTCTTACAAAGGAAAGACCGGTGGCCTCGCTGCCCTTCGGAGGACGCTACCGCCTGGTGGATTTTCCGCTTTCGAATATGGTCAACTCCGGAATAAACACGGTCGGTCTTACCACGCCATATATGTACCGCTCTATAATGGACCACGTGGGAGTGGGCAAAGAATGGGCTCTGAGCCGCAAGGAAGGCGGCATGTTCATACTTCCCGGATCGATCTACGGATATAAGAACATCCAGGGTCAGTTTCTGATGCGTGATCTGCTGCGCAATATAGAGTTTCTGGAAAGGGCCGACAGCGGCAGCATCCTTGCCGTATCCGGAGCAAGGAAGGTTTTCAATATCGATTACCGTGAGGCGGCCAAAGAACATGAGCGCAGCGGAGCGGAGATCACGCTTATATGCACAAGGGCGGAAAACAGACAGGGAATGTTCGTAACTCTCGACGACGGCGGACGGGTCACGGAAATGGAAGAGAGGAGCGGCGACGGACTGCTGTTTATCGACAGCTTTCTCATTGATACTGCGCTGCTGCTCAAGCTCGCGGAATGGTACGACGCCCTGGGCTATCTCGATCTCACGGAAATAATCCGCCAGAACCTGCCGAATATCAGGACCTCATGCTGGAAATTCAGAGGCTATGTGGGATGCGTTGATTCCCTGAGCGACTATATGCGCTGCAATATGGATCTGCTGCATCACTCGGGACGCAGGGAGCTGTTCATGTCGGGCGTTACGGTCAGAACAAAGATACAGGACAGCCCGCCCGCAAAGTATATGGACGGGGCAAGGGTATCGAATGCGCTGATCTCATCCGGATGCATCATCCGCGGGACGGTGGAAAACAGCGTGATATTCCGCGGAGTGACGGTGGAAAAGGGAGCATTCATAAAAAACAGCATCGTCATGCAGGGCGGGACCGTCGGAGCGGGGGCCGTGCTGGAAAACGTTATAAGCGACAAGTACGCTCATGTAAGCCCGGGCGTGTCGCTGATAGGAGTAAAAGACAATCCCGTAGTTATAGGGAAATATATGAGGATATAGTCGGATATGAATGTGTTGTTTGCCGCATTTGAAGCGGCTCCCTTTGCCAAATCCGGAGGTCTCGGCGACGTCGTGGGCAGCCTGCCGGCCGCGCTGAACGCCATGGGCCATGACTGCAGAGTGATAATGCCGAAGCACGGGGACCGGGGGGGCTCGCCTCTGACCTCCTTTCGCGTCCGCCTGGGCTGGAGAGACCAATACTGCGGTATTGAAAAGGCGCAGGCAGACGGAGTGACCTATTATTTTATCGACAATGAGTACTATTACAAACGCGGCGGCATTTACGGATATGACGACGACACGGAGAGATCGGCCTTTTTCTCAAAAGCCGTTTCGGAAAGCATCGACCGGCTTGAGGATTACCGGCCGGACATCATACACTGCAACGACTGGCACGCGGCGCTTATCCCGCTTTTTTTGAAAGACAGGGCAAAGACGGTCATGACGATACACAACCTACGCTTTCAGGGGGCGTGTCCGCAGTGGGTGACAGGGGATATGCTGGGCCTTGAAAACGATGAGGAAGCCTGCGCCGCTCTGCGCTGGCATGACGGGGTGAATTTCCTGAAGGCCGGCATTATATGCGCCGACAGGGTTACGACGGTCAGCCCGAGTTACGCCGAGGAAATATGCACCGAAGAATACGGAGAGGGTCTCGACCCGATCCTGCGCATGCGCCGCGACGCGCTGTGCGGTATACTCAACGGCATAGACAGCGAAAAATGGCTGCCCTGCGCCACAAAGAGCGAGCTGAGGTCGGAGCTTGGGCTGGAACAAAACGAAAGCGCGCCGCTTTTCGCCATGGTCAGCAGACTTACGGAGCAAAAGGGCGTGGAACTCGTTCTTGCCTGCGCCGACAGACTGATCGGGGCGGGCGCGCAGCTTGCCGTGCTCGGTACGGGACGGGCTGATTATGAGGCGGAGCTCAAAAAGCTTGCCGAAAGACAGCCGGGAAAGATCTCGGCGTGTATCCGATTTGACGAAGAACTGTCGCACAGGATGTTTTCCGGGGCGGATTTCGTGCTCGTGCCGTCTGTTTTCGAGCCCTGCGGACTGACGCAGATGATGGCGATGCACTGCGGCTCCGTGCCGATAGTGCGCCGAACGGGAGGCCTTAAAGACAGCGTGATCGACGGATCAAACGGCATCGTTTTCGACAATGCCGACGCGGACGGCCTTTGGTGGGCGCTGAGAAAGGCCCTGGAAATATATGATACCGATAAATACGCCGAGATCAGAGAAAACGCTTTGAAAAGCGATTTCTCGTGGGGACGTTCGGCAGGAGAATATATAAAGCTGTATGAAAGTATTTCATGATCCTTTTCTCTCGCAGCATCGCAGCCCCTTCGGCGCGGTGAAGTGCGGCGCGCTCGTCTCTCTTGCGGCGCGCTGCGAGGCGGATGAATGCGTGCTGATCTTTTGCCGCGACGGAGAAGGAGCGATCAGACAGCCGATGCGCCGCAGCGGGGAATTGTGGCGGACGGAACTGCGCGCGCCGGATGAGCCGGGCCCGGTGTGGTACAAATTCGAATGCCCCGGCTACGCGGAGGAAGAATTCAGACAGATCACAGTATATAAGGAAAGCGCCCTGCCGGAATGGTATGCGGGAGGCATAGTTTATCAGATATTCCCGGACAGATTTTTTCGAGGCTCGGACTGGATGGAAAGGCGGAGAGCGGGGGCGGAAAAAAAGACGCATACTCCGCGTATTTTTCACGAAAGCTGGGACGACAGGCCCTTTTACAGAAAAACAGGCGATAATACCGTTACGCATTGGGATTTTTTCGGCGGCACTCTGCTGGGCATAGAAGAAAAACTCGACTATCTCAAAAGCCTCGGCGTGACCGCGATCTATTTAAATCCGATCTTTGCGGCGTCAAGCAACCACCGTTATGATACCTCCGATTACATGCATATAGATCCCGCGCTGGGAGACAACGAAAGCTTTTTCAGCCTTGCCGCAAGCGCCGAAAAGAAAGGCATGCGTCTGATACTCGACGGTGTTTTCAGCCATACGGGGGCGGACAGCGTTTATTTTGACAAATTCGGCATATACGGGGGCGGGGCATGCAGCGGAGAAGGATCGAAATACTACCGCTGGTACGATTTCAAGCGTTTTCCCGGGGAATACCGATGCTGGTGGGGCGAAAAGGAATTGCCCGAGCTTAACGAAAACGAACCGGGGTGCCGGGAATTTTTGCTCGACGTCGTCGAAAAATGGCTGAAAGCAGGCGCGGCGGGATGGCGGCTGGATGTGGCGGACGAACTGCCGGACGGTTTTATAGAGGCTGTGCGCGCAAGGGCGGAGGAAACGCGGCCCGATGCGCTGATCCTGGGCGAGGTATGGGAGGATGCCAGCAATAAGATAAGCTACGGTGAGCGAAGGAGATATATACTCGGAAACGCACTGCACGCAGTGATGAACTACCCTTTTCGCGAAGCCGCTATTGATTTTATGACCGGAAGAGCCGACGCGGGCGTGTTTGCAATGAAAATGATGCGCATGAAGGCAAATTATCCTCCCGGCGCGTTCAACGGCGCGCTGAACATAATAGGCAGCCACGATACCGCAAGGGTGCTCACGGAGCTGAACGGCGACGCGGAAAAACTGAAAATGCTCAGCTTCCTGCAATTTACGATGGCCGGAGTGCCGTGTATATATTACGGCGACGAGGCCGGCGCGGAAGGGGAGACCGATCCGGATAACCGCGCGCCTTTTCCATGGGGCAAAGAAAACAACGAAATAACGGAGCACTACAGGAGTCTTGCGAGGCTGAGGGAAAACTGTCCGCAGCTGAGATACGGCGATTTTTACGCAGAAGCGGAGGGCGAGGACAGGTACGTCTTCCGCCGCGGCGATCTGCGATTTTTCGCCGACAGGAAAAGCGGAGAATTCGGACCGCTTGAATACTGACCCGGTTTTGCGGGGCTGAATGGGGCCGATATTTCAGGTGTTCTTCGGCCGGGCGTTCCTTATCGTCGGCAAGGTTCAAAGGACTTTGCCGACGATATGCTCCCATAACTCCTGATATGTGTTGAGCAGCTGCATCCACCCCGTTCTTGAAGTAAAGCCTTATACGAGCCTTGCCTTTTTCCGCCACTTCAACAGCCCCGCCATCAAGCACCATCATCTCTTCCCACGCTGTGCGAAGATAAGACTCCGTAACCGGAGCAACCAACGAAAAAGCTAAAAAAATGTCTGAAACGCTTAAAATCTCAACTTTTTAAATTGACGAAAGTCAATGTCATTGATATAATAATTCGTAAAAAGTCAGGCGGCGAATATCAGCAGCTTCCGATGTTCCCCGTTTAAAAATCCGCAAAAGATCATAGAAACGGACTTGTTTTTTATGAAGCAACACATATTGTTCAGGCAGACAGACAGCAGCGTTAGTCTGTCCTTTTTTCACACCCATAACCGAATAGGGACGAATGACAGCGCACCGTCGCGCCGGGGAACTCCCGGCGCCGAGGCGCGCTGTTTTTGTATTCGGACTGTCCCGCACGGAGCTTAAAACAGGAGAGGTGACAGACTATGAAAATGAAACGAATCCTAAGCATCCAGCTGAC
>JAGDDB010000155.1 GCA_017958265.1 Oscillospiraceae bacterium
AGTCAGCGCCTTTGCGAAAGGCTCGGCATGCGCCGCGAGGGGCTGCTCCTTGAATTCATTTCATTCGTGAATAACCCGGACGGCACGCCGCATTATGAGAATACGTATCAATATGCCATTCTGAAAAAGGAATGGAAGTAACGGAGTACTGAAATGAAAAGGATCATCGCTGCAATACTTATCTCACTGATGCTGCTTTCCATGGCGTCGGCCTGCACGCATAGGCCGGCGGACAACGGCGAGGCGGCGAACACCGCTGCTCCGACGCAGAACCAGACCGCGGAACCGACGGAAGCGCCGACCGAGGCTCCGACGGAAGCTCCCACGCCCGCGCCGACGGAGGATCCCGCGGCGGCTGAAGCTGTGCGCATGGCCGCGGAGCACGGGCTTGCCGCGGATGACCTCAGGGGCGAATACGCGCTGTTCATCAGGTTCTGCGAAGCCGTGGAGGGCAACGAAGGACTCGATGAATACGGCGAGTTCGTTTACAGGATATTCCCCGTTATAGCGGACAACGCCGATCTTGTTGACGAAGAGCGTCTTTTTTCGCGTTTGAGCAGGCTCAGCATCACCGTCGAGGATCTTGGCGAGGACGGCAACGCGGGAGAATTCGACCCATCAGACGTTTCCATACTGCTTGACAAAAGAACGACGGACAGGGACCATTACAGGGCCCCGTCCACGCTGTTCCACGAGCTTATGCACTTCCTCGATTATACGTTTGCCGGAGAGATGATTCCCATTTATCTGCTTGACGGGCGGCGCCTGACCCCCGCCGACACCGCGGAATTGAGTCCTGAGGATTTCGAGCGCAAGCTGTGCTGCGAGGATACCAGCTTCGTGACGGAGGGCGGCGCGGAGCTTTACACCTGCAAGTATTATTCCGGCACGGTGGGCAGCTACCATAAAGACTGCGGTTTTCTGACGGGTCTTGAATACCTGTACGGGGAGGATACCGTCCGCAGGCTGTTCTTCGGCTGGGATTCGGACGCTATTTTTGCCGAACTGCTTTTGGACGCGGGCTTTTCCGAGGAGGAATACGTTTCCGCCTGTGAAACGCTCAACTGGTTCTCCCGCCCGTCCGTTTACGACGAGCCCGAGACCTTCTTCGCTCCGGAGGACATACTCATCCGCCTTTATGAGTATAAGCTCGGCGGCGGCTGGAGGGAGGACGCGCGCTTTATCTACATCCTCAAGTGCCTGGACGGGATAGAGCTTCCCGATTACCTAAGGTCCGAGCACGCGGAGTTTTTGAGCACGGTGCTGTTCACCACGTGGGGCAAGTACGATCGGTTCGAGAAGGAGCTTCTGGCCTGCGCGCCGGAGGGCACGAGCCTTATGATCAAGCCTCCGGTGCCGTTCTTCCGCGGAGGGGAGCTTTATATCGGCTCTTACGCGACTATTACGGACGGCGAGACCGGTAAAGACGTTTCGGGAGTGCTGATCTTCGATTTTGATTTCGATCAGAATAAACCGTTGAGCTGCGAGTTTACGAATACCGAAGAGGTGTTTGAAAGGTATTTCGGGTAGGTCCCACGGATATGCTCCGGAAGGTGTGACAGATCCGGTTTTATCGACTTCTTTACCGCGGGGCTGTTCTTCCTGTTCTATATGCCGTTCGGCGGGCTGCAGAGCGAGCTGGAGGAAGTTACAGGCCACAAGGTCCGCCCGTACCGGCAGGCGTATCTTCTCGGGATCCCGACGCTGTTCATCTACACGCTCGTATGGATGGCGCGGATCGCGGAGGAGCTGAAAGCGAAAGCCATAGCAATGGGTATCGAAGGCCCGCACACCTCGTGGCGGCATATGTTTCTCTGGAACATGCTCGGCTGCCTGTGCTTCGGCCCCATGATAGCGACCGAGCGGTTTTTCAACACCCTTAACAAGATCGAGACCGAACTGAACGATATGGAGTAAAAGTATATGGAACAGTCTTTCAGGCCCATGCGCCGCTTCAAGCAGGCGCTTTCCGAGGAGGAATGCGTCGAGCTGCTCAACACCGAAAAGCGGGGCACGCTGGCCGTCATCGGCGACGGCGGCTATCCCTACTCCCTGCCGATCAATTATTATTACGATGAAGCCGGGAACAGGATCTATTTCCATTGTTCGCGTG
>JAGDDB010000156.1 GCA_017958265.1 Oscillospiraceae bacterium
AAAGTCCGCACCGGAGGTAAACAGACCGTGATGCGCCCAAACGACGGCGTCGTAATGCCGCATCATTTCGCGCGTAGCCTCGGCTATCTCCGCGCCGCCCGGGATCATCCATTCCAAAACGCCGACGCCGTTGGGAAAAACGATGGGGCATTCCGTTTCGCTTTTCCAAAGGGCAAGCGAAAAATCTCTTGCGGTCAAAGGAAGAACAAAGGTTAGCGCAACGATATTGGCCGGGTGAGCATGATACATCACCCTGCATTCTCCCTTCGTGAGCTCGGCTTTTACGCAGTGGCAGAGATAGTGGCTTGCAAATTCGCTTGTGGGCACCGCGCCGTTTTCAAGGCCCCAGACAATGCGCCAGGCTCCGCCGGCCCGATCGAGCTCTACTATGCCTATGTTCTCTTCCGGCGCAGAGGAAACGTTGCGCATATATTTGCCGCTGCCCGTGGTAATGAAGAATTCTCCGCCGAGACGCGGGTCGCTCACGCCCATTGACGTCCATGGACGGTCATAATAAAAAAAAGGGCGGCACTGTTCGACTTCATCGGGACGCATGCGGTAAGTAAGATTCCCGCCGTTGCGTTCATGCCAGCCCTGCTGCCAGCCGTCGCCGCACATGCGGCAAAAGAGCGCGACGGCCCTGCATTCAAGTATATCGTTCATGTTTTCTTTTCGCCGCATATCGGCATATCCGCGTACGCAGGCCGGATGCGGAAACTCCTTCGTTCAGCATTTAAACGCTGCCGCGGCCGTCGTCCGTATGATTGAGATCGTTTGCCATGCGCCTGAACGCGTCGTTGAGAAGCTCGATCTCGTCGGCAGTATGTATTTCGACGGGCTTATATTCAAAACCGCGCTCGGTAGGACGGCTTTCGATGATCGACATGGTAAGATCCTGGAGAGGCTTAACTATCATGCGGCAAAGCGTGAGATAGAACAGGGCGCCGAGGATCACCGTGACGGCCAATGCGGCGATCCAGCTTTCCAGAAGCCTGAGACTGAGCCATAAAAGAGCGGCAAACAGGGTAAAAACGATAAGCAGCTTTTTGCTGATGGACATACGCATGTTCTCGCTGCCGCGCCGCGCGCGTCGCTTCATATCGGTACCTCCGTATTCAGTCGAGATCGCATTTCAGACCGCATCGCCGTTTTTGACGGATCGTCTGAAAACCGCATGAAATAACCTGTGCAAGTATTTGAAATATATATCAACATGCCGTTTATGTCAAGTTCGGCCTACAGGCCCCTGCCGCCCGGGAGCGGATCAATTCGGCTTGTAAAACCGGATCGGCATGGGCTCGGGCCGCTCCTGCAGCCGGAAAAGAAAATAAATAAAATGAAATCGAAAAAAATAAAGGGAAAAAGAGTGATTTTGCGTATATATAAAAAGTGAAAGGATCATTTGAGGAAAGAAGGTGGCTTCAGTTGGACACTACGATACCGAGAATAAAAAGAGAAGCGGCCGAAAGAATGATACTGTCTCCGAGAGCGAGCTTTGCCGACGCATCTCGCGGGAGAGAAAGAGCGGAACAGCCGTGCGAGCTTCGCACCTGCTATCAGCGCGATACAGACAGGATAGTGCACAGCAAAGCGTTCAGGCGGCTTAAGCATAAAACACAGGTGTTCCTCAGCCCGGAAGGAGACCATTACAGAACAAGAATGACTCATACGCTGGAGGTCGCGCGTATCGCGAGGACCATAGCCCGCGCCCTTGAACTCAACGAGGATCTTACCGAGGCCATCGCCCTCGGGCACGATCTCGGACACACGCCCTTCGGACACGCGGGAGAAAGAGCGCTGAGAGCCATTTTCGGACAGTTTGAACACAACCGGCAGAGTCTGAGAGTAGTTGACAGACTTGAAAAAGAAGGACGCGGTCTGAATTTGAGCTGGGAGGTCCGCGACGGCATACTCACGCATACGGGAGACGTCATGCCCCAGACACCGGAGGGACAGATAGTCCGCCTGTCGGACCGCATCGCCTATGTCAATCACGATACCGACGACGCCGTAAGAGCCGGGATAATATCCGAAGCGGATATACCGGAGGCGATCAGGGAAACGCTGGGAAACAGCTACGGTGAAAGGATAAACACCGTTATCGCGGACGTAGTGCAGTCGTCGGAGGATGAGATAGGCATGAGTCTGCAAGTGGCCTGGGCAATGGACGGGTTCAGAAAATTCCTGTTTTCCGCGGTATACGAAAATCCGACGGCAAAATCAGAAGAGAGCAAGGTGGAGGGTATCCTTTCGGCTCTGTTCGGGTATTATACGAAAAACCCGGATCAGCTTCCCTCGGAATATATCGATGCGGCAGAGGCCGAGGGCGTCGGAAGAGCGGTATGCGACTATATCAGCGGAATGACCGACCAATACGCGATACACCGTTATTCGGAGATATTTATTCCGATGAGCTGGCAAAGGTAAAATCCGGCGTTTTATCATTACGGGAGAAAAGGAGGCAGCCGATGGCTTTTCCGTCAAGTTTTATCGAAGAGCTTATAGAAAGAAACGATATAACCGACGTGGTGTCGTCGTATGTTTCTCTGTCGAGAAAAGGAGGAAATCTGTTCGGGCTGTGTCCCTTCCACAGCGAAAAAACACCCTCTTTTTCCGTTTCTCCGGAAAAACAGATATATCATTGCTTCGGCTGCGGAGTCGGAGGCGGCGTGATCAATTTCATAATGTCCATCGAAAATCTCAGTTATCCGGACGCCGTGCATTTTCTCGCCAACCGCGCGGGCATGACGGTGCCAGATGACAGAGCCGACGACGAGCTGCCCCGACTGAGACGCAGGATGCTTGAACTGAACAAGGAGGCTGCCCGGTGGTTCTACGCGAACCTTTCCGGCGATAAAGGCGCGAAAGCCGTGAGGTATCTTGAAAAAAGAAAGATCCTGCCCAAAACGGCAAAGAATTTCGGCCTCGGCGCGGCTCCGGGGGAATGGGACGCGCTGATAAACGCAATGCGGGAAAAGGGCTTTGAGAGGGACGAGCTTGTGCGAGCCGGCCTCGCCGTACAGGGCAAGGGCGGGAGGATATACGATAAGTTCCGCGACCGGCTCATGTTCCCCGTAATAGACGTAAGAGGCGAGGTGCTCGGTTTTTCCGGACGCACGCTGGAAGACGACGCCGAGCCGAAATATCTCAACAGCCCGGAAACGCTTGTTTTCTCAAAAAGGCGCACACTCTACGGGATCAACCTTGCCAAGAACACGAAAAGGGATCATTTCATACTCGTTGAGGGAAACGTGGACGTGGTCAGCCTGCATCAGGCGGGAGTGGACAGCGCGGTGGCGTCGATGGGGACTGCGCTGACCACGGAGCAGACACGGCTCATCAGCCGATACGTGAAAAAAATAGTGTTATGTTATGACAATGACGCGGCCGGCATAAAGGCAACGGACCGAGCCCTCGATATTCTGAGAAATTCGGAATTCAGCGTCAAGGTCCTTCGGCTGCCGAACGGGATTGTTGACGGGAAGCCCGTCAAACAGGACGCCGATGATTTCATAAAGAAATACGGCGGAGAAGAATTCGACAAGCTTATAAGCGGCAGCGGAGGATCGACGGAATACAGATTGACTTCTCTGCAGGCGGAGTACGATCTTACGAAAGACGAACAAAGAGTGGCGTTCCTGAAAAAAGCGGGACAGCTGCTTGCCGCCCTCAGCAGTCCCGTTGAGCGCGAGATATATGCGGCAAAGGCCGCCGAAGCGGCGGGTATAAGCGCCGAAGCCATGGAGCGGGAGGTTGAGCGCGCCGTAAAGAACAGACGCCGAAACGAAAAAAAAGAGTATGAAAAACAGTCCGGGCAGCCGTCAAAATTGCTGCAGCCCCGCGACAAAGCGCTGAGATACAAGGATGTGAGGAGCGCGCTTGCCGAAGAGGGCGTGATACGGCAGATAATGCTGGACCCTTCCACGGCGGCATTCTGCGATCTTGAGGAAAGCGATTTTTCTTCGCCGGTGCTGTGGAGGATATATTCGGAGCTTATCCGCCGCTGTGAAAACAAGCAGAGCCTTTCTCCGGGAGCCGTGTCATCGTCGCTTGAGGGACAGGACGCGGAGGTGCTTGCCTCGCTGGCAGAAAAACCCGAAACGGCCGGCGGAAGGCAGGCTGTGGAGCAATACATAAACGTCATCAAGACCCAGCGGCTGTTGGAAAGCACCGATCTCGCCGAAATTTCTAAAAAAATGAGAGAAATAAAATCTAACGGAGGATAAAGATAAATGTCGGAAAAAAAGACTGATAAGCGCAGCACCGCGGAAGAACCGGAAAAGGAAGCGGCAGAAAAAGAGCTTGTTTCGGAAACGGAGGACAATAAAAAAGCCGCATCACACTCCGCGGATGAAACGGAAAACGCCGAGATCGCAAGATCGCAGGCGGAGCAGAAGATACATGAGCTGCTTGAAAAGGGCAAAAAAATCGGATCGCTGACCGTAAAAGAGGTTACCGATCTTATGGATGAGCTGCACTTTGACTCCGAACAGGCCGATAAGGTCTTCGAGACCTTGGACAGCCTGAACATAGAGACGGTCGAAGAAGAATTCGGGGCCGAAGTTACCGATGCGCTGGTTTTGGAAGAACTGCAGGACGAAGCCGATCTCGACGAGATAGCGGAATTGGAGGAGATCACCGAGGAAGCCATCGCGTCGACGGATGCGCTTGCCGATTCATTTTCCATAGACGATCCGGTCAG
>JAGDDB010000157.1 GCA_017958265.1 Oscillospiraceae bacterium
TACCGTAGTAATCCTCAAGATGATCCTCGCCCTGAGAGCAGGGGGGCAGATAGCAGGGCACGCCGATGCAGTCGACCGCCTCGTCAAGGAAGCGGTCTATCAGCTCCAGCTGCATGCCGAGGGGCGCAATGACGCGGTTTTTGTAAAGGGAGCCCCAGCAGAACAGACAGAGCTCTTTCGCCCTGGCAAAGGCGGTGAGGTACGCCTGCTCGAGATACAGCTCTATCGGGCTGCAGCCGTAGGGATCGAACCAGCCGCCGCCGTTGCGGCCGGGGGCATAGTTCTCCAGCAGACGGACGAGACTGAAGCTCGCGTATTTCGGCAGATGCTGGTCGGAATGCTTGGTATCGCGGGTCTCGGTGCCGGTATAGATCAAATCGAAGATATGCCGCTGCCGGTCGGGATCGTAGCCGGACTCCTGATAGGCTTCGGACCAGTTGGGATATTTGATTATGACCTTGCAGTCGGGATTGACGGCCTTGGCGGGCTTGATTATAAGCTCGCGGCTGACCTCTTCAAGCAGCTCGGTGCGGAAATCCTCCCAGCTGCGCCCGCCCTTGGCGGCGCGGCATTCGTCACAGGTACAGTTTGTGAAAAACCAGTCGTCTATAATGAATTCGTCAAAATGGCGGGCGGTATATTCCACGGTCTTGACGAGCCGTTCGCGCATGGCCTTGTTGCAGTAGCAGTATGTGCCGCCGAGCCGCTGTTTGTCGGCGTCGGAGGGGCTGAGATCCTCGCAGGTGGTCGTAAGAGCGCCGGAGACCTCTATGCCGTTTTCGCGGAAAACGCGTTTGAGCATATTGAGCTGCTCATCGGGTATCATAAGTCCGTCGCGGTAGGGCTCGAGATAGACCTTGTCGCAGCCGACATAGCGGCGGAAGAACTCTAACTGACGCAGCAGCGCCTCCTCGGTGATGCTGACCATGTTCTGCGCGGTGCAGTATATCACCGCTTTGAAATTTTTGTATACGCCCATGGACTTGCTCCTTTCGATGCGCATACCGGACCGCGCCGGGCGAGACCGATATATTGCTTTTTTGAGGATTTTATCATATAATTGCGGCACAAACAACAGAAAGGAGCTGCGTTGTGAGAATAAATATGAAACAGGCGGTCATCCCGGGCGTGATCATCCTTTTGCTTATAATACTGATATTCACCTGCTGGTATACGGTGGACGATAAGCACCAGGCCGTGGTCACGACCTTCGGCAAGGTAACGGGTGTGACCGAGGCGGGCGTGCATTTCAATCTGCCCTTTGGGATACAGAAGGCGAAAAAGGTGGAGGTCAACGTATATCAGTCGATAGAACTCGGCTACCGTACCGACGCCTCGGCAATGGACGGATACAGGACCGTTGAGGACGAGGGGAGGATGATCACGGGCGACTATAACATAGTCAACGTGGAATTCTTTATCGAATACAAGGTCTCCGATCCCGTCAAGTATCTTTTCAGCTCCTATGAGCCGGAACTGATACTGCGCAATCTGATACAGAGTCAGGTCAGAAACGTCGTGGGCTCCACGGGCGTGGACAGCGTACTGACAGACGGTAAGGAGCATATCCAGATGCAGGTCAAGGACCTGGTGACCGACGTATTGAGCCAGTACGATATCGGGCTGAAGCTGGTGGAGGTAAAGATCCAGGATTCCGAGCCGCCCACGTCCCAGGTCACGGAAGCCTTCAAGGCCGTCGAAACGGCAAAGCAGCAGGCGGAGACGGTCGTGAACGAAGCCACGGCCTATCAGAATTCAATGATACCCGCGGCGCAGGCGTCGGCGGACGCGCTTATACAGAACGCGGAATACCTCAAACAGGCGCGCATCAACGAGGCCGTCGAGCAGGTGGCGATGTTCAACGCGATGTATGAGCAGTATGCCCGCGATCCCGAGATAACAAAGACCCGTATGTATTACGAGACCATAGCCAAGATACTGCCCTCGGCGAGACTGTATATCGACGCGGGCGGAAGCGGCGTGGACGCGATGCTTCCGCTGGAAAACTTTGCGGAAATAAGCGCGGAAGGAGGAGCGAATCATGAAAACTAAAGTCCTGACTACCGTTATTATCGTTGTACTGCTGGCGGTGATAGTGCTTGCGCTGAATTCCGTCTTCACGGTACAGGAAAACGAGTTTGCCTGCACGGTGCGCTTCTCTAAAATAATCGATACCCATACCGAGGCGGGCCTTTATTTCAAAATGCCCTTCATTGACAGCATAAAGTATTTCCAGAAAGCGATCATGCTCTACGATATCCCGCCCTCCGAGGTGTTTACGTCGGATAAGCAGAACATGACCGTGGACAGTTATGTGCTGTGGAAGATAGACAATCCCAAGCTCTTTTATCAGACCCTGGGCAACAGGACGGTGGCCGAAGAAAGATTGGACGCCATAACCTACAACGCGCTGAAAAACGTTATGGGCACTCTGACTCAGGCCGATATCATCAATGAGGACGACGCCTCCGAGCGCAACGATATCTACGCCGGCATAGCCACGAGCGTGGGCGCTCTTGCGGAAAATTACGGAATAAACGTGGTCGACGTCAAGATAAAGCGCTTCGACCTTCCCGAGTCGAACGAAAACGCGGTGTACGAGCGCATGATATCCGAGCGAAGGCAGATGGCGGCGGCCTACACGGCCAACGGTGAGTACGAAGCGTCGCTGATACGCAACGAGGTCGACAAGCAGGTCAATATAATCGTTTCCAACGCCAAGGCGACGGCCGCGCAGCTCGAGGCCGAAGGCGAGAGCGAGTATATGCGCATGCTTGCCGAGGCCTACGACAACGACGATAAGAAAGAGTTTTATACCTTTATGAAATCCCTTTCCGCCGCGGAAGAGGCGATGAGCGGGGAAAACAAGACCGTTATCCTCGGCAGCGGCTCCAGCCTGGCGGACATCCTCTCGGGGATAGACTGAAGGATCGAGCATAATTATATTGCAAACTCACCAAATTCGGAGTATTATCAACGCATAAAGATTGTATAAAAAGGGAGGATAATCATGGCAGTTCCAAAATTTGACCCCAAGGAGCTGGAGGCCCCGCAGGCGCCGGGTTTCGGAGGCATGGGCGGAGGCATGGGCATGGGCATGGGCGGCATGGTCAGCTTCAATTATCCCGTTACCAAGCGGGAGGCCGTTCTTGCAATGTACAACAGAGAGCCCTATTGGCAGATGACCGGCTCGGATACCAGCATGTTCAGCCCGATGGTCAACCCGGACAACATTGCCCGCGGCTTTATCTTCGACGCCAACCTGTTCAAGGGCCTCAGCGCCAAGGACTACGGCGGACCGGATATGTTCGGCATCGAATGGGAATACATCGAGAAGGTCGGCGGATCGATGGTGCGTCCCGGCAAGCCCTATATCGAGGACGCAAACGAGATCGAGGACAAGATCGTTTTCCCCGATCCCACCAAGTGGGACTGGGAGGGCTCGGCCAAGGCCAACCGCGGAGTGTTCCTCAAACCCGATAATTTCAACTGCATGTGGATACTCAACGGCTGGTATGAGAGGCTGATATCCTTCATGGACTTTGAGGGCGCGATCATGGCTCTGATAGACGAGGAACAAAAGGACGCCGTCAAGAAGTTCTTCGACAGGCTCAGCGACATGTACATAACCCTGCTCGACTGCGCCATAAAGGCTTTCCCGGAGATCGACCTTTTCTGCATCCATGACGACTGGGGCTCTCAGAAGGAGACCTTCTTCGCGCCCGCCGTCGCGGAAGAGATGATAGTGCCCTATATGCGCCGCGTCACCGACTTTTTGCACAGCAAGGGCAAGTTCTGCGATCTGCACAGCTGCGGCAACAACTACAAGCAGGTGCCCAACATGATCAAGGCCGGCTGGGACAGCTGGAATCCTCAGCCCATGAACGACACCTGGAAGGAATACGACGAGTTCGGCGACAAGATCATCATAGGCGTCATGCCCGAGATGTTCGAGCCCGACAAGCTCACCGAGAAGGAGATCAGACAGAAGGCCCGCGAGTTCGTGGACCGCTTCATGCAGCCCGGCAAGCCCTGCCTGGTCAATTTCAGCGCCTCCAGCATTCTTACCCGGCCCTATATGGAAGAGCTGTACGAATACAGCCGCAAAAAGGCCTGCGGAATGGTGTGAGCCGTCCGGCAAAGAAGTGAATTATTCAACAAACACAAACAGTCAGCCCGGTTTCGAGCCGGGCTGACTGTTTTATCGGTATTTGTTCGGTCTGATCCTGTTTTATTCGCCGCGTTTACTGCCGGTCATTCCGCAACGCCCCATATAGGCACGGCTTCGCCCAGGAAGGTGGGGTGGGGCTTGAAGATGCAGAAAAGGAAGTCCTTGCAGCGGGCGAGTATTTCCCGCACGTTGCGGTAGAACTGTCCGGGATACCACCGGCTGTCGGCAGACACGCCGCAGGCCTCCAGCCCCAGGCGGTGCGCGTCGTACACGGCGCGGTAAAGATGGTAACGCTGACTTATGGCAACGATGCTTTCCGCAAGAAAGATCTCCTTCGCGCGGTACATGCTTTCATAGGTGGAAAAGCCCGCGTGGTCCATGAAAACGGCCTCGGCGGGAACGCCGGCGTCTACAAGATATTTTTTCATGACTCCGACCTCGTCGTAATCCTCGCGTCCGTGATCGCCGCTGACTATTATCCTCTCGGAAACTCCGCGCTTATAAAGCCATGCCGCGATCTCGAGGCGGTCGGCAAGCATGGGACTGGGGGAGCCGTCGTCGTATACTCCGGCGCCGAGCACGAGGATACAGTCGGCCTCGGGCACGGAGGCGTCGGGCGAGAGTATATGCTCCGACGAATAGAAAACGATGGACAGATCCATGATGAGCACCGCTGCGATCAGCGCGGACACAGCGATGATGACGATACGGAGAATACCGCGGGACATGCCGCGTAATATGCGAAATCTTCTCACGGCGATTACCAGTCCTCGCCCTTTTCCAGTCCCCAGAGGTCGAAAAGCTTGTTGTAGAACGGGGGACGGGCAAAGTCGAGATTGAAGTCTATCAGGGCTTTGCTGAAGCCCATGAAGCGGTTCATGGCGCTGAAGGAGGTCATGAAATCCTCAAGACGCTTTCCGGGTATGGTAAGGATTATCTCATCGTCTCCCGCGTGGGCGCGCTCCCTGTCGCCGGGATCGGGCAGAGTGACGCGGTATTCGTTTTCGGCAAAAGAGGGCACCGTGCAGTATATGCAGGAGTCTATGCCGTCGAAGACACTGCGGACATAATCGCCCGTAGCGCCCTTTATAGCTCTGATCATATGGTTGCACTGAGCGGTGTTTGAATAGATAAGTACCACGTCGGGCTCAAAGGCCGCCGCCGCAAGCGGAGCGAGTACCAGCGCGTTGTAGCGGCCGAGAGGGAGCCGGGGGAAATTGGTGAAAAACTCGACGGCTTTGTCATGATCGGATATCCCCAGAAGATCGACGACCTCGTTGAATGCCTCGGTGCCCGGCGAACAATCCACCTGACCGAAGCCGACAAGGGGATTCCAGCACCAATGATCCTCTTTCGTCATCGCTATGGTCATGCCCTTCATGCGCACGTAGGCAAAAGCCTGGCACAAAGCCATGTGCTTTTTCATCATGCGCTTGGGGAACAGGGCGTTTTGGGGAACGTCCTCGACCTTTTCGTACCATTTGATCGCGATGGGGTGCGTTTCCAGCTTCATCTGCTGTTCCAGCTCCGCGCCCCAGCGGTTGATATCGCCGATCTCCATTTTTTTACTTCCTCTTTTCACGTATTTGTCCGCCGAAGCGGGATAACTGCATCGATTATATGACCCATTATAACACATGGGCGGGATAAATCAAGGAAGGCGGCAGAGATGAAGGACCGGCGCGAGGGAATTTATCCTAGTTACCTTTTGTGTTGCTATTAAGCCCTCCCCCGGAAGCGTTAGTGAATATGCACCCAAAAAACCGACTGCTAAAGCATGTACTGATAAACGAGGAAAACACCATCATTACTCACTCCTGAATACACAAACCCTTGGTTTTGGTATAGTTGAATCGCGGAAGTATTATCTGGCGCTGCCAAAATTTTCAGTATGTGATATTGACCATGCCTTTGAAATATCTCGATGATCTGTCGAATTGCTTCCGAGGCATAGTGTTTTCGCTGATATTTCTGATCAATCAAGAGATTTGTAAATTCATAGAAGTTTTCATGCAGCGTGAAATCTAAACGTACCATCCCAACAACTGTATCATCGCTGTAAATGGCGTAGAGCTGACAATGCTGCCTGAGAGGGGTATACGCGGTTTCCAATAAGGACCAGATTGGGGAATTCGTGAACTGCCGCTGTTCCGGTGTACATTGCAGGGAAGCGCAGGCTTCTACACTTTTTTCATCAACTGGTTTTAGCGTAATCATTGGACCTCCACTCTTGAACGAATTTCTAAGTGTTTTCTGGCGGTGTTTTCTGGCTACGGTCAACACCATTTTTCACTTGACTTTTACCCAGAACCGGATATACTAATAGCAGAAGGCACCGCAACAAGCGGCTGGCCTCGTTCAGATTCTTCTATGTGGGTATTATCACCCAGAAAAACCGTCACTTGCCGGAGTGGCGGTTTTTCTTATGTGTCCAACGAATCACTATGGAGACCGTAAACGGTCCAAGGTGAAAGGTGAATCGCATAAGACTTCACCTCCTTTCGGAGATGATAGCCAGCCACTTTTTACCGTTGCTTTGGTGTCCTCTGCCCCTTTTCAGGTGACCTGGAATCCCCCAGGCCGGCTACGATTTTACAAAATGTGAGCAGTATTGTCAATGCTGAGCCTTAGTGAAATTGCCGAAACCTATATATAACAACCAAAAAGGTAACTGGGACGGGAATTTCTTGCGCTTGACAAGGCCCTTGACAATACTTATAATTATATGAGACTTTTTTTATGCAAGTTCACGGTGCGGAGGCAGTTATGAGAGCTGACGGAAAGCCTGTAAAAGGCAAGGAAAGCATGTACTATCTCATCCCGCATTTTCTTCCCAAGAGATACGATGCGATGAACATGGTGACGGTGGATATCCCCGTTGCCCCGATGAGAGAGTATATGAACGCCAAGCGCAGAGAGGGCAGAGCGGTAAGCCATCTTGCCCTGGTGCTGACGGCTTACGCGCATATGCTGAAAGAGTTTCCGGAGATCAATAATTTTGTCGTAAACAAGCGCATTTACGCCCATAACGATTTCACGGTCTCCATGGTGGTGCTGAGACCCTCGGGAGAAAGCGCCATGTCGAAGATAAAAATAGATTACGACGACGACGTTTTCACCGTTCAGAAAAAAATAGTTGAATTCATAGAGTTCAACAGGAGCACGGAGGAAAAAAACGGCCTGGATAAGGCGATGGACGTATTCGTAAAGATGGGCTTTCTTATGCGCATCGCAATAAATCTTGCCCGCTTTTTTGACAGGCACGGCCTGCTGCCGAAGGCGCTGCTGGACGTCAGCCCATTCCACGCAAGCCTGCTGATAAGCGATCTTGCCAGCATAAGGGCGAACCACATATATCATCATGTTTACGAATTCGGCACGACGAGCGTGGCCATTACGATGGGCAATCTGCGGGAGGTGCCGAAGCACACCAAGGACGGGATCATCTTCGAGCGCTGCATCCCTCTGGGGGTAGTTATGGACGAAAGGATATGCTCGGGACATTATTTCGCCTATGCCTTCGAGCGTTTCCAGAAATATCTGAAAAATCCCGAACTGATGGAAAAGGAAAGCACGGTCAAAGCATAATGATCGGCGGCGGTCTTCTTTTGAAAACCGCCGCCGTTTTTTTCGGTTGACGTCCGGAAGGGAAATCATTTCCCGGGAAAACATATGAGCGTGCCGCCGTTTTCCGTATCGACGCGCCTGCGTGAAACGGGTATGCCGTAAAGGGAAGAAAGAGTCTCCTCGGTAAGAGAAGAAGCGGGGCTGCCGTCGGTCATTATACGCCCGTCGGAGAGCACCAGGACCCGGCTCGCGTGCATCAGAGCCTGATTTGGATCGTGAGTGGAAAAAATCACGGTGTAGCCGCGGGCGGACAGGGCGGAAATGCGCTCCATGACGCGGTGCTGATTGCCGTAATCCAGATTTGCCGTCGGCTCGTCCATGATAAGGATGCCGGCATTCTGGATAAGGGCTCTTGCAAGCAGAGTAAGCTGCCTTTCGCCTCCGCTTATCTGCCCGCAGCCGCGATCGGCAAGCCCGGCTATGCCGAGACTGTCAAGGATATCCATGGCGGTGCGGCGGTGCTCTTCGCCGGGCATTTCCGCAAGCGAGAGGCGGCCGGTCACGCCCATAAGCACCGTATCGAGCACGGTATAGTTGAACACCGGCGAAACGGCCTGCGGGATATAGGCAAGCTCCCGGGCCGCTTCGGCGCGGGTAAAGGAGCGTATGCCGCGCCCGTCAATGCTTATGCTTCCGCCGCAGCGAAGAAAACCGAGCATGCAGCGGAAAAGGGTGCTTTTCCCGGCGCCGTTCGGGCCCAAAAGAGCTATAAGCTCGCCTTTGCCGGCAGTAAAGGAAACGTCGTCAAGCACCGTGCGGCGCGGATATGAAAAGCTGACATGATCCAGCTCAATGCTCACGGGCGGCGCCTCCTTTCAAAATCAGCCATACGAAGACGGGCGCGCCCACAAACGAGGTGAGTATGCCCAGGGGCAGCTCGCTCGTGGTTATCACGCGGGCGATATCGTCCACCGCGAGAAGGAAAGCCGCGCCCATCACCGCGGACGCGGGAATGAGCCTGCGATAATCATAGCCGAACATAAGACGGCAAAAATGAGGGATGACAAGGCCGACCCAGCCTATCATGCCGCTTACGGCAACGCTGGCGGCGGTTATGAGCGTGGCGCAGGCGATCACGACGGTGCGCAGCGCCGAGGTGTTCACGCCCAGACTTTTTGCCTCGTCCTCGCTGACGGTAAGGATATTGATGCGCCAGCGCAGCAGGAACAGCGGGACGGCGCCGACGATCACGGGTATGCATACGAACAGAGTATCGCGCCATTTGATCGACGACATGGAGCCCATAAGCCAGTACGTTATGGCGGGAAGAGTGTTTTCCGTATCGGCAATGAGCTTGATGAAAGAAGTGGAAGCCGAAAAAAGGGAAGAGACCACTATGCCGGACAGTACCATGGACAGAGTCTGATCAAGGCGGCTGACGCGGCTGATGCACCATGCCAGCAGCACGGAGCCGAGACCGAACAGAAAGGCCGATACGGAGATGCCCAAATATCCGAAGGACAGCAGTATGCCCAAAGCCGCTCCGAAGCCCGCGCCGGAGGAGGCGCCGAGTATGTCGGGAGATACCATGGGGTTGCGGAACATTCCCTGATATGATACTCCCGCCAGGGAAAGCGCCGCGCCTACGATGACGCAGGCAAGTATGCGCGGCAGGCGTATATTGAAAAGGACCGTAACGGAGGTGCCGCCGTCGATCAGCTCGCGCACGGAAACCGAGTAGCGGCCCAAAAACACGGATGCCGTCAGAATGATAATGAAGCCCGCGCATAAAACCGCAAAGCGTGCGCCGATTTTGGGTTTTTCGCCTGTCATCACCGGGATTTCCTTTCCGAAAATGCCGTCCGGCGGAAGAGAGCCGCTCTTGACGCGCCGGACGATCGATGTTATTATTTCTCAATAAGAATAAACTCAGAAGCGATCAAAGTCAAGAGTCAATCAGGGGCGATCGGATGAACGTATTCCTTACGGGAGACAGAGGCGTCGGAAAGTCCTTCGCGCTCAGAGCGGCGGTCAGCCTGCTCGGGCTCAGAGCGAAGGGCTTTGTTACGGTTTTCCGTCAAACCGAAACGGAACGCGCCCTGTATATCCAGCCCTGGGGAGAGGAGCCCTTGTATATTCCCGAGCGGCTGGCCGCCGTTATGGAAAAAGACGGCCCGAAGGTGAATGCGGA
>JAGDDB010000158.1 GCA_017958265.1 Oscillospiraceae bacterium
CACTATCGCGGCGACCGGCATGACAGGGATGAGACGGCCGATACTCCCGCCGGACCGGTGCGGGTGATCACTTTGGGAGACCGGCATGATTTCGAGCTCGTTCTGCGCGGACTTATGGCCGCAAGATCGGGGCCGACGGCGCCGATACCGAAAAGTCAGGGCGCAGCCATGGTGACGGTTTTCAACTGGAAGCGCATCAACGCGCATCTGGCACGGTTCCCGCAGGAAGAGCGCGCCGATGAGTTCAAGCGCTTTACCGCGGTAAAGGCCAACTTTACGGACATGCTGGTCGTTCTCTCGCGCGGGCCGTACAGCGGAGCGGGCGCGGCGGAGATCGGCCTGAACGAAGAAGAATGGCTCGCTTTTTCTGATACGATAAGACGCTGTCACGAGCTGACCCACGTTATTTGCCGCAGGATGTATCCCGACGATACGGAGGCGATACGGGACGAGCTCATCGCCGATGCGGTCGGACTTTACGCCGCCTTCGGGCGCTTTGAGCCGGAGAAGGAAAAGCTGTTCCTCGGCGTCCGGGACGGGCGGTATACAGGCGGCCGTCTTGAAAACTACACAGACGAGCCGGAAAAGCTTGCCCCGCGGATCGGGGACATGCTCGACCGTATCGGGGAGATCGTAAATACGCACGCCGGAGTTGAGCCGTTCGCGCTTATCCCGGCGCTGATGAGCGCGGAATATGGTTATCCGCGTTGATAAGATGATCGGTACAAATACGAAAAAGACAGGGGGAAACATCAATGGTATCGGACGTCATGACGGTCACCAGCCGCGGAAAGGGAATGAACGAGGCTTTGACCGCCACGGAACGGTTCGCGATCGAATGCGGGCTTGAAAAAAGACCCGTGCTGCACCTTCGCCTTTTGGCAGAAGAACTGTTCGGAATGCTGCGCAGCATCGCCGGGGACGCGGAGGCCGACTACCGTATAGAAGCGGAAGGGAAAAAATTCGTGCTGCATATGCATTCGCGTGTTTCCATGACCCGCGAAATGCGGCAGCAGTTTCTTTCCGTATCCGGCAGCGGCAGCAACGCTGCGGCAGTAAGCTTTATGGGTAAGATAAGAGATATGATCGCGAATGTGCTCCTGCCGTCGGACGACGGACCGTCGCTGCTGTCGCTCGGCCTGATGTCGATGGGAAGTCCGGGAGGCTACCGGGCGGGCGTATACGAATGGGATATGCAGGAGTACAAAAAAGGCATAGCGGGAAAAGCGGCGGAGAAAGACGGTGAGGCCGCCGAGGCTTGGGACGAGCTGGAAAAATCGATCGTCGCAAAAATCGCGGACGACGTAAAGGTCGGGATCAAAGGCTCCGACGTGGAGCTGACCGTATATAAATCATTTTCATAAGCCGGGTCCCGGATCATATCCCCGACAGAGCGGCGGCTCAGGTCGGCTGCGGAAAAACGGGGGTTTTACCGCGGAATATGACCGCTGCCGAAAAACGGAAGACGATTTGAAAAAAAGGAGAATAAAAAAATGAAAAAAACCTTATGCATGCTTTTGGCGCTTTGCATGATCTTTGCTTTGGCTGCCTGCGGCGGCGCTGATCGCGGCGGCGAGCAGGAGCCCGCGGACGGAGGCGCTTCCGCGCCGCAGCAGGAAACGGGAGAGTGGAAGCGCGAGGGCGTTTTCGTCGATGAAAACGAAAACCTGCTTTCGGTGATATGGATGGACGACGTTGACGAACCCGGCTGGTACGTGGGCTGCATGCTTGGAGAGGACTGGCTCGAGGATTCCTACGGCGGCATCATTCCGCAGGAGGGGAACGCTCTGCACGGGGAACTGCCCTCTTCTGCCGAGAAGGAGCCCCTGACCGTCACCGTTTCCGAGGATGGCGAAGACGGACTGCTGCTCGTTGTTGACGGCGGAGAGAGCTATCATTTCACCGCCCTGCCGGAGGCGACCATTTTCGTGAGCATCAACGTGGAAGGCGAGGGCAACATTGAGTACGCCGAGGGCGAGGAAGCCCCGGAGATCGATAAAGATTATCCTTATCAGTCCGCGCAGGTCAACTTGGCCGAGCCGGAGGTATATACCATTGAAGCATGGCCGGACGCGGGCAATGTATTCGTGAAGTGGACAAAGAACGGAGAGGACTTCTCTGCGGAAGAGAGGATCACCGTGCTTCTGGACGAGAGCGCCGATTTCGTAGCCGTGTTCGAAGAAGATCCCGACTGGCAAAATCCCGTAATGAACTTTATCGGCGAATACCGCTGCGACAGAGCGCACGCGCTGGTCGAATGCTTCGGCAAGGAAGAAGCGTGGATCACCATTGAGTGGGGCAGCAGCGCCTGGGAGAACGCCCGCTGGGATATTTTCGGCAAGTTTGACCCGGATACGCTTACCGTCGAGTACGAGGGATGCAGAAAGTCCGTCATCGTTTACGGCGACGACGGTGAGATAAAGAGCGAGGAAACGGAATACGAAGACGGCACGGGAACGATCGTATTCAATTACGACGAGCTCAGCTTTACCTGGCATGAGGATCAGTCCGAGTACGGCACGGATATGGTTTTCGAATGGATACCGGTAACGGAGTAAACGACACGGGCCGAAAAACGGAAGAGGAAATAAGGTTATGAAGAAACACAGCAGATCTTTGATGCTTTTGCCGGTGCTGTCGCTGCTCCTTTCGCTCACGGTATGGGCTCGGGAATGTCCGGAGCTTACCGCGACGGCGGAATGCGAAAACATACAGAAATACGGCAATGTGGTGCTTTCGCTGACAAAGGACGAGCTGCTTGCGGCAGGGTATGAATACGGAGACGTCGTTACGGTCGAATTCACGGATCACTCAATGGAACTGCCGCTGTGCAGCAGTTACAGCGACGTGGACTCCGGGGAATCCGCTCTGTTTGCGCGCAGCTCCGACACAAACGTATGCCTGGCGATCAATATGGGCGATTTCGCCTCTGCATACGGGCTGGCAGTAAAGACCACGCACGAAGACAAGAGCTTTGAGTGGAATTGGGCGGAGGGCGTATCCGGACCCGTAGGCTTTACCGTAAGCTTGAAGGAAGCCGGCGGTTACCGCGACGAATACCTTCTCCATCAGCTCAGCTATACCGATGAGCGGTCGGATTATCCCGGACTCAGCGATGCGGAATTTGCCAATTTCCGCGCCGTGGAGACCGCGGGCATGGGAAAGGGCGTACTGTACCGATCCTCATCGCCGGTCAACCCGAACCGCAGCCGCAGTTCGTATGCCGACGACGAGCTGCGCGCGGCAGGCGTCACCGTGGTCATGAATCTCGCGGATGATGAGCCGACGGCCCGCGCTTATGAGGGCTTCGACCGGAGCTATTATTCAACGACGTCGTTTGTCGCGCTCAATATGGGCGTGGACTTCACGGCCGCGGAATTCAAAGAAAAGCTTGCGGAAGGCATAAGCTTTTTTGCCGAACATCCGGGCGTATACGCGATCCACTGCAACGAGGGAAAGGACAGGGCAGGCTTTGTGGCCGCGCTGCTGGAGTGCCTTATGGGGGCAAGCTGGCAGGAGGTGACAGACGACTATATGCTGTCCTTCCGCAACTATTACGGAGTTGAGCCGGGCGAGGCGCGCTATGACGCCGTTTTGAACAGCGGTATCGTCAAAAGCCTCTCCAGAGCCTTCGGCACGGACGATCTGGAAAACGCAGATCTTTCCGGCTGCGCGGCTGCGTACTTGAAAGAGTGCGGGCTCACGGAGGAGACCGTCGCCGCTCTCAAACATAACCTCTCCGGCGCGCCCGCGGCAGACGAAAACGACATTCTTACGCGCGGCGAATTTGTCACCGGACTGTTCGCCCTGAGCGGCGCGGCGGACGCCGGAGAAAAGCAGGAAGGATTTGACGACGTCCCGGCGGAGGGCGAGCTTGCCCGGGCCGTTCTCTGGGCGGCGGACAGCGGTATAGTCAAAGGCTACGGCAACGGCAAATTCGGCCCGGACGATCCCGTTACGCGGGAGCAGATGGTCACGATGCTTTACAGAAATGCGCAGATCCTCGGACAGGCTCCGCAGGGCGAGTGGATGTTCCCGCTGGGCTTCGTCGACGCCGATGAAGTATCTTCCTGGGCGGACGAGGCCGTACAGTGGGCTGTGATGAACCGCATCATCATCGGGACCGGCAGCGGTATCGAGCCGAAAGCAACGGCGACGGACGCTCAGCTCTCGATCGTTCTCGGCCGCTGGCAGAGTTTCCTGACTCCCGAGGGCGAGAGCAGAGGGATAATGATCCTGTATACAAGCGACGTGCACTGCGGCGTAGACCGCGGCTTCGGCTATGCCGGAGTGCAGGAGGTGCGCAGCGCGCTGACGGCCCAGGGCTATGACGTTATCCTTGTGGACGACGGCGACAGCACCGGGGGCGACTATTTGGGAGTTATGACAAAAGGCGAATCGATGATCGGGCTTATGAACAAGATGGGCTACGGCGTAGCGATCCCCGGCAACCACGAATTTGACTTCGGAACGGATCGCTTGCTGTATTTGGCGGATAATGCGGAGTTTCCGTATATCTCCTGCAACTTCGTACATAACGGCGAGACGGTATTCGAGCCCTATGTTATACGGGAGCTCGGCGGGCAGAAGAGAGCCTTTGTGGGCGTGACTACGCCGGAAACGATGACCAGTGCCGCGCCTTCATGCTTCAGGGATGAAAAAGGTGAATTCATATACGGATTTATGCAGGACCAAACAGGCGAGGGCGTTTACGGCGCGGTACAGACGGCGGTCGACGCGGCGCGCGCTGAGGGCGCGGATCGCGTGGTAGTCATGGCGCATCTGGGCAATTCGGAAAGCTGCAGCCCTTGGACTTATGCTGACGTTATTTCGCACACCACGGGTATCGACGTGCTCCTGGACGGCCACAGCCATGATACCGATCAGGTGGTCATGAAGAACGCGGAAGGGAAGAACGTTCTCCGCTCTGCCTGCGGTACGAAGCTGGAGTGCATCGGATGGTGCAGCATCGGGCCGGACGGCGCCGTAAGCACGGGGCTCTATTCATGGGACCGGGAGGAATCCGCGCCGAATCTGCTGGGGATCGAGAACGAAATGAGCGCCGCCGTCGCCGAAGCAACCGACGAGCTGAATGAAAAAAAGAAGGAGATCGTAGCCGAGACCGCGGCGGAACTGACGATATATGATCCGGATGCGACTGACGCCGCCGGAAAACCGATACGCATCGTCCGCCGTATGGAGACCAACCTGGGAGATCTGTCCGCGGACGCTTTTCGGGAGCAGGCCGGCGCCGATATCGCGCTTGTCAACGGCGGCGGTGTACGTTCGAGCATCGGAGCGGGGGATATCACGCTGAACGATATCCTGAGCGTTTTTCCTTTCGGAAACTCACTTTGCATGATCGAGGCGAGCGGGCAGATGATCCTGGACGCGTTGGAATGGGGCTCGCGTTCCGTTCCGAATGAGTTCGGCGGATTTCTGCAGGTATCCGGCCTGTCATATGAGATACACAGCTACATGGACTCACCCTGCGTTGAGGACGAAAACGGCCTGTTCGCGCGCATTGAGGGCGAGCGCCGCGTGAAAAACGTGCTCGTGGGCGGTGAAGAGATCGACCCGAACAGGACCTATACGCTGGCGAGCCACAATTACATGCTGCTGGAAAACGGCGACGGATATTCCATGTTTGACGGCGCTCCGCTCCTGCTGGACTGCGTGAAGACGGACTATCAGCTGCTGATAGAGTATATCGTCGATACCCTCGAAGGAGTTGTCGGCGAGGAATACGCTTATCCTTACGGAGAGGGCAGGATCACGGTTTTGTCAAGCGCGGGTTAAAAGCCGATACGCGTGTTTGGGACAGGCAATATACGCATATCTCCGGATACATCCGTAAATCTGTAAACAAATTACTCGGAGGAACGGTCATACAATGAAACACGGAAAGCTCTTAACGCTTCTTGCGGCGCTGACGCTTGTGCTGTCGATCTCATCGGCGGCTTTCGCGGCTGACGCGGAGGTCGGGGAAGAAATTCTCACGCGCGGCGAATTCGTCGAAGCGCTTTACAAATTGTCGGGCGAATGGGATGTAGAACCAAAGCAGGATCACTTTGACGACGTTCCCGCCGAGGGCGGCCTTGCGCA
>JAGDDB010000159.1 GCA_017958265.1 Oscillospiraceae bacterium
CAATCCGCTGCTCAAAGCGAAGAACTGCATAATAACGCCGCATATGTCATGGGGCGCTAAGGATGCCCGCAGGCGCATAATGGAGATAACCGCGGAAAACATACGCGCCTTCATCGGGGGAAAACCGCAGAACGTGGTAAATATGTGAAAATAAAAAAACGGCCCGACGGATGCCCGCCGGGTCGTTTTTGTTTTATGCTTTTGAGTATGCGGCTTTGGCCGTTATTCCGTCCAGCCTGCCGAGCGCGCCGGTAAGCGCATTTATGCTGTCAACGGTCGCGTCCATAGCGACGGATATTATGTTTATGCCTCTTTCACGATATGGTATGCCCATTCGGCCTATTATGCTCTGTCTGTATTCATGCAGCAGTGCGTTGAGGGCTTCTACCGAATCCGCATTTTCAACGATTATGCTGATTACCGCAACTCTTGTTTCCATAAATAAATGCCTCCTGTTTTTATAAAACATAGCATAATCAGCGGATTATTGCAAGCACCGGGGGCCGACCGATGCAGCGAAAAAGGGCCGGATATTCAGGCCCTTTACGGGATTTTCTTATTCGGCCTCTGAGAACATGTCCTTGCCCACTCCGCAGATGGGGCATACGAAATCCTCGGGGAGGTCTTCAAACTTCGTGCCGGGGGCAATGCCGTTATCGGGATCGCCGACAGCCTCGTCATATTCCCAGCCGCATGCGTCACAAACGTACTTCATAGTGTTTCTCCTTTATGTTTATTTTGTTTACGGATACAGTCTATCAGATTATTGCGCGCCGCGCAACAGTCCGTTCAGGCCTTCCAAAGGCCGTGCAGATTGCAGTACGCATATACCGCCTGCACCTCGTCGCCATCGCATACGGAGAAGCAGACTTCGGGCTCGCTGCCGGGCTTGAGGGCCTTGCGCTGGTTGCCGAGCTTGGTCTGGAGCGATACCCACTCTATATAGTGCTCGTCCAGCATCGGGTGTGCGGCGGAGCCTATCTTTACGATAACATGATTATCCTTTACCTCATATACGGGTACATGCTTTTCCTGCGATGCGTCAACAGAGCCCGGGATTATCTCCTGCATCGGCTTTCCGCAGCATACTACCGGGCAACTTGTTTTTTTGACTATTGCGACGATCTGTCCGCATATCTCACAGCGATAGAACTTCATTTCCATTTTGTCAGCCTCCTTTTATTGTATCGGTTCAAAGTCTGCGGCGCCATGCTTGCACAGCGGGCATACGAAATCCTCGGGGAGAGTATCCCCTTCGTACACATAACCGCAGATCTTGCATACGAAGCCTTTTTTGCCCGCGGTCTCGGGCTTCGGTTTTACGTTCTTCTGGTAGTAGGTGTATGTCATCGTCTCACGGTCGGAAAGCACGCGCGCCTCTGTTACTGAGCATATGAACATGCCGTGCGTATCGAGGTCTATATACTGCTCGACTTTAAGGGACATAAACGAGTTGATATATTTGGAAAGGAACACAAGACCGTTGTCAGAGCGGAGAAGCTCTTCACTGCCGGCGAATTTATCCGCGTTCCTGCCACTTTGGAAACCGAAGTTTTCAAACACGCTGAAAGGCGCGTCAACCGACAGACAGTTGATGTTCATAACGCCCGTCTGGCGTATTATATGGTGGGAGTAGTTCTGCTTGTTTATGCAGACGGCTATGCGGTTGGGCGTGCTCGTTACCTGGGATACGGTATTGACGATAAGCCCGTTGTCCCTCCTGCCGTCGTTTGACGTTACCACATATAGGCCGTAGCCTATGTTGAACAGCGCGGTAAGGTCGTTCTTGTTAGCGGTCTCGCCGCTCTGCGCTATATAGTCGCGGCAGAGCTCATCCGCAAGCGCCTCAATCTCGGCGGTGTTCTTCTCATTCGGCGCGGAAAATATATGCACGCTGTTTTCGGTGAATGTTATGTTCTTGCAGCCCTCGAGCATTTTCTTCATCGTCTTTGCCGCAAGAGGCGCCCATGAGCCGTTTTCAATAAAGGCGACGGTCTTGTTCTGGAAGTTGCGCTCCGTAAGATGGTTGATGAACTCCTTCATGAAGGGGAATATATCGGCGTTGTAGGTCGTCGTCGCAAGTACGAGCCTGCCGTAGCGGAAAGCGTCCTCGACTGCCTCGGCCATGTCGCACCGTGCAAGGTCATTCACGACGACCTTGGGGCAGCCCTTTGATCTGAGCTTGTCCGCGAGCAGGTCAACGGCCTTTTTCGTGCCGCCGTAGACGGACGTATACGCGATGACTATGCCGTCGCTCTCGATGCCGTAGGACG
>JAGDDB010000160.1 GCA_017958265.1 Oscillospiraceae bacterium
GCTGTCGGGACGTACCTCGAGAGAAGTCTTGCTCAGATTGCCCTGAACGGGGCCGGGGAAGAAAGCGGAAGCGCCCACATTGGTGCCCTTGAGATCGGAAGCTACGGTTTCCATCATCGCGGCGACGGCGGCCTTGGTCATGTTATAGAGAGTAAATCCCGGAACGACGGACAGGCCGGACTGGGATGAGGTGCTTACAATGTGCCCCTCTTCGCCGTGAGCGAGGATGCGGGGAACGATATTGATGATACCGTTGATTATGCCCTTGATGTTTACGCCGATGATAAAATCGCAGTCGTTATAGGTGGATTCCCACAGGGGATGGCTGGGGACTTCGACGCCGGCGTTGTTGACCAGAACGTGGATCTTTCCGAAAGCGGCCTCGGCTTCGTCCGCAGCGGCGGCATATGCCTCGCGGTCGGTCACATCGAGCCTGATTCCGTATACGGGCCAGCCCTTTTCCTTGAAATAGGGGATGACCTCGTCAATGGCGGATTGGCGCATATCGGCAATGATCACGTTCATTCCGGCCTTGCCGCAGGCTTTGGCAATGCCCAGGCCGATGCCGCTGGCGCCGCCGGTGATAAATGCGGTTTTTCCTTTGAGTTCTTTCATTTTGACCTCCTTGGCAAAAACTTTTATTCGATTTTATGTACACATTATATACAACACATCAGTATTTTGCAATAGCTGAACATCGGTCCTGCAAAGAGAGTCTTGCTCCTGCTTTTGACACTTGATTAAAAAGGTCCAATCTGTTATTCTCTATTAGAATGCGTTTGAGAACAGACGCGAAAAAATACCTTGGCAGAGCGAAAAAAAGATATGAACGATATCAGCATACCCTACATCGGCGAAAAAGACCTGCGTTACGCAGTGGGCATTGACATAGGTTCCACCACGGCGAAGATCGTACTTGCCGACAAAGACAAAATAATATACCGGTCCTATCAAAGACATATGTCGCAGGTACGGCAGAAAACGCTTGAGATGCTTCGCTGCGTAAAAGATATCATCGGCGGCGAAAGATTTACTCTGGCTGTTTCCGGCTCGGCCGGCCTCGGCATGGCAGAAGCGGCTTCGCTGCCTTTTGTGCAGGAGGTCTACGCGACGGGCGAGACGGTCAAACACTTTGAGCCGGATACCGGAGCCGTGATCGAGCTCGGCGGTGAGGACGCAAAAGTCATTTTTTTCAGCGGCGGACTGGACGAACGCATGAACGGAAGCTGCGCGGGCGGCACGGGCGCGTTTATTGATCAAATGGCCATACTGCTTGATATGTCCGTAGAAGAAATGGACAGGATCAGCCTTGAGCATAAAAGGATCTATCCCATTGCCTCGCGCTGCGGTGTTTTTGCCAAAACCGATATCCAGCCTCTTCTCAACCAGGGCGCCGCGAAAGCAGATGTTGCCGCGAGCATTTTTCAGGCCGTGGTCAATCAGACGATCGCCGGGCTCGTTCAGGGGCGGCGGATAGCCGGGAAGATCATGTTTCTCGGAGGGCCGCTGTACTACTGCCGCGGCCTCAGGGAGCGTTTTGTGCAGACCCTTGAGCTTGAGGAAGACAGAGCGGTCTTTCCCGAGTTCGGCCTTTACGCCGTGGCATTGGGCGCGGCAATGTACGGACGCGCGGGGGAATACGCATTTACATATGACGCTCTTGTCGGCGCGCTTGAGAGCATCAGCGGACGGATAGGCTCCGCAAGAGAAAGACTGAAGCCGCTTTTTGAAAGCGACGAAGAATACAAAGCATTCAAGGATCGTCACGACAGAGACAGAGTCGGTTCAGCCGATATCGAAAAATACACTGGCCGAGCCTATTTGGGCATAGACTGCGGCAGTACCACCACAAAGCTCGTTTTGATATCGGAGGACAGGCAGATCCTGTATTCGTATTACGGAGCGAACAGGGGCAATCCCGTAGAGGTGATACGCGATAAACTCAGAGAGCTTTACCGCCTGTGCTCGGACAGAGTGGAGATATGCGGCAGCGCCTCGACGGGTTACGGGGAAGAACTGATAAAAAACGCTTTTTCCGTAGACGAAGGCATCGTGGAGACCATAGCCCATTATACCGCGGCTAAGTATTTTCTGCCTCAGGTGGATTTTATACTCGATATAGGCGGACAGGATATAAAATGCTTTAAGATACGCGGCGGAGCCATAGACTCCATCATGCTCAACGAGGCGTGCTCATCGGGCTGCGGATCGTTTATAGAGACCTTTGCTCTTTCGATGGGCTGCACGGCGGAGGAGTTTGCCCGGAAAGGGCTCAGGGCCAAGGCACCGGTTAACCTCGGCTCGCGCTGCACCGTTTTTATGAATTCCTCGGTAAAACAGTCCCAAAAAGACGGCGCGACCGTGGAGGATATTTCCGCGGGCCTTTCCGTAAGCGTGGTCAAGAACGCGATATATAAGGTCATCCGCGCCAATTTCCCGGAAGAACTCGGACGCAATATCGTCGTTCAGGGCGGCACTTTCCTTAATGACGCCGTGCTCAGAGCTTTTGAAAAAGAGATGGGCTGCGATGTGATACGGCCGTCGATAGCCGGCCTGATGGGCGCATACGGAGCCGCGATCCATGCTCAGCGCTTTGAAAAAAGCGTTCTGATATCGCCGGAGGGACTTGAAAAATTTGAGCACAGTTCCAAATCGACAGTGTGCGGAGGATGCACGAACGGCTGCCATCTCACGATAAATACCTTCGGTGACGGGCGCCGATTCATATCGGGAAACCAATGCCAGAAACCGCTCGGAGGCGGGAAAGCATCCGAGGATATTCCCAACCTGTATGAATTCAAACGCGCCGGACTCAAAGCCCTCCGTCCCGTGCCGGGGAAAAGAGGGAAGATCGGCCTGCCGCTTGCTTTGGGGATGTTTGAGCTTGCGCCGCTGTGGTATACGCTGTTCACCCGTTTGGGATTTGAAGCGGTGCTTTCCGGCATGTCAAGCAGGGAAATATATGAAAAAGGACAGTTTTCCATTCCTTCGGATACGGCGTGCTATCCCGCAAAGATCATGCACGGACATATTGAAAAGCTGATAGAAGAGGGAATAACGACTGTCTTCTACCCCTGCCTGAGCTATAACATTGATGAAAAAGCGTCGGACAATCATTATAACTGTCCGATAGTGGCCTATTACGCCGAGCTTCTGCACGGCAACATGGACGATTTGAAGAATGTCCGTTTCCTTTATCCCTATTTGAACATAAACAGCATCGGCGCGCTTACCCGGACCCTTCTGCCCTGCCTTAAGAGCCTCGACCCCACCATAACGAAGAGAGAGCTTTATTCGGCAGTCGCGGCGGGCTTCAAAGAGTATGAAAAACACATGGACCGGATCGCGGCGGAGGGCGAGCGGGCTTTGGCATACGCCCGTGAAAACAACCGCAGGATAATGATACTTGCCGGCCGGCCTTATCATATCGATCCCGAGATAGGCCACGGGATAGATCGTCTGGCGGCGTCGCTCGGGTTTGTCGTAGTGAGCGAAGACAGCGTTTTCCGCCTTGCCGAGCGGCCGAAGGTAAGAGTGCTCAATCAATGGACATACCATGCCCGGCTTTACCGTGCGGCAAATTACGCCTCCGAGCATGATGATACTCAGCTCGTGCAGCTGGTATCCTTCGGCTGCGGTATCGACGCCATAACCACGGATGAGGTGCGCTCGATACTTGAAAACAAGGGAAAACTCTATACGCAGATCAAAATAGATGAAATAACCAACCTCGGGGCGGTAAAAATCCGTCTCCGCAGTCTGCTCGGCGCGATCGAGGACAGGGGGTGAGAGCAACGGAACAGACCTATGTGCCTTTCACGAAGGAAATGAAAAAAACCCATACCATCCTTGTGCCCACTATGCTGCCCATGCATTTCAAATTCATCATAAGCGTGCTGAAAGCATTCGGATATTCCGCGGAGCTGCTTGAGACATCCGGACCCGAAATAGCCGAAACGGGCCTGCATTATGTTCATAACGATACCTGCTATCCCGCCATTCTCGTAATAGGCCAATTCATGGACGCCCTCAAATCGGGTAAGTACGATCCTCACAGGACCGCGCTTATACAGTTTCAGACGGGCGGGGGCTGCAGGGCGTCCAACTATATTTCGCTGCTGAGAAAGGCCTTGAAAAAGGAGCATCTGGATTATGTCCCCGTCATATCCTTCAGCTTCGCCGGCATAGAGAAGCACCCCGGCTTCCGCCTGACGCTTCCGGTGCTGCACGGTCTGCTTTATGCGGTGCTGTACGGGGATCTCATTATGAGCCTTGTCAACCAGTGCCGCAGCTATGAGCTCAACAAGGGCGACGCTCAGCGTCTCGCGGAGCAATGGACCGAAAAGCTTGCCGGCGAGCTCGGCCCCGGGGGACATGTAACATATTTCGGAGCGAAGAAAAATTACAGAAAAA
>JAGDDB010000161.1 GCA_017958265.1 Oscillospiraceae bacterium
ATCGTGCATTTTTCGCGGCTGACGGTCTTCAGTATCCACTCCGGGCTGATGCCGCGCAGCAGCACGGCCTTGCCGCCGGAAAGAAGGCTGCCGAACCAATGCATCTTTGCGCCGGTATGGTAAAGGGGCGGCATGCAGAGGAAACAGTCGTCCTTCTGCTGTCCGTGATGGGCCTGCTCCGTGCGGCAGGAATGAACGAGGCTGGCGTGGATATGCAGTATGGCCTTGGGGAAGCCGGTCGTGCCGGAGGAGAAATAAATAGCGGCGTCGTCGCTGTCGTTTATCTCCACGCGGGGCTTGCGGCTGGAGCAGTAGGCTATCATTTCATAATAGCTGTCGGCAAACATGGGCGTATGGCTGCCCACATAGAAAAGCTTACGTATTTTGGGCATGGAGTCCAGCTTGCTCTCCACGCGTTCGGTGAATTCCTTGCCGAAAATAAGCACGGAGGCGTCGGAAAGATCCAGGCAGTATTCTATTTCATCGGCGGTATAGCGGTAGTTGAGCGGAACGGCAAGCGCGCCCGACTTAAGGATGCCGAAATATATCGGCAGCCATTCCAGACAGTTCATCAGCAGTATGGCCACTTTGTCGCCCTTTTTGACGCCGGCCGTAAGAAGCAGGTTGGCAAAGCGGTTGGCGCGGCGGTCAAAGTCCTCCCAACTGATCTCGCGGCGATAGGCGTGCTCGGGATCCGCCTCGACGAGATCGAACTCGGTCCATTTCTCCTCGTGCTGATTTTCCAGCTCGGGGTTTATCTCCACGAGGGCCGTATCGTCGGGCCAGCGGCGGGCGTTTTCTTCCAGAAAGGCTGTAATAGGCATTTTGATCTTGCTCCTGTTCGGTAGTAATTCTTTTTTTCGTTAAATAGCTATATAAGTATAGTACGTTTTTCCGTACAAGTCAACGGTTATTCCGCACATATGGTGAAAACAGGATGCGATTTGTTGTATTTATCGCGGCGGTTTGATATAATTAGCAATCGAATTGCGGAGGATAAAGCATGCTGTATTTTGCAAACGACTATTCGACCGGCGCGCACCCGGAGGTGCTTAAAGCGCTGCTTGAAACCAACGGCGACAAGCTGCCCGGATACGGCGAGGACCGTCTGTGCGGGATAGCGAAAGAGAAGATACGCCGCGCCTGCGGCTGTCCGGAGGCGGAAGTATTCTTCCTCATGGGCGGCACGCAGACAAATTCCGTCGCGCTGTCCGCTCTGCTCAAGGGCTATGAGGGCGTGATCGCCGCCGAAACGGGGCATATCGGAGTGCACGAAGCCGGCGCGGTGGAAAGCGGAGGCCACAAGGTGATAACTCTGCCGGGCAGGGAAGGCAAGCTGGACTGCGCGGTATTGAGAGAATGGCTCGAGGGCTTTTACGGCGATGAAAGCCGCGACCATATGGTTTTTCCGGGCGCGGTATACATATCGCAGCCCACGGAGTACGGTACGATATACAGCCTCGGAGAGCTGGAAAGCCTGTCGGCGATATGCCGTGAGTATTCCATGACTCTGTATATGGACGGGGCGAGATTGGGCTATGCGCTGGTAAGCCCGGCTGCCGATGCGGGGCTTGAGGACATAGCGCGTCTGTGCGGAGCCTTTTATATAGGCGGCACGAAGGTGGGCGCCCTGTGCGGAGAGGCGCTGGTCTTTCCGAAGGGCGCGCCGGAGCATTTCTTTACCACCGTGAAGCAGAAAGGCGCGCTTCCCGCGAAGGGCAGACTTTTCGGAGCCCAGTTCGACGCCCTGTTTACCGACGGGCTGTATCTGAGGATAAGCCGGCATGTCATGGATATGACGGAGCGCCTGAAGCGCGTGCTCACGGCGAGAGGCTTCAGCTTTTATATAGACTCGCCAACAAATCAGCAATTTATTCTTATCGAAAACGACCGTCTCGAAAGGCTGACAAAAAGCGTGGCGCTGACCCTGTGGGAAAAGCCGGACGCGGATCACAGCGTTGTGCGTTTCGCGGCCGATTGGTCCACAATGCCGGAGGATATCGAGGCGCTCGACGCGATTTTGGCCGAGCTGTAAAGGAGAGACGAACACATTGACCTCAGGGAAAAACAAAGTCAGCGTTTCGGCCGTTGCCGCGTGCCTTATATGCATGTTCAGCGTAGGCATGGTTTATCTGTGGAGCGTATTTCAAAAGCCGGTGACGGACGCCTGCCGCTGGAGCGCATCGGCGGTGACGATGGTATCGTCGGCGGTGATATTCATGTATGTGCTGGGCTCGCTTGCCGGCGGAGCTCTGACCGATCGCTTCGGGCCGGGAAAGGTCGCGGCGGCGGGCGGAGCGCTGTTCTGCGCGGGACTGCTCGCAAGCTCCGTGACAGTAAGGGAGGGCATGCCCGTATGGTCCGTATATCTCACTTACGGCGCGGTCGCCGGAACGGGCACGGGCTTTACATATTCTTCGGCCCTCAACTGCATACAAAGGTGGTATCCCCATAAAAGGGGCTTTGCCACCGGCATCTCCGTATGTGCTTTCGGGCTGAGCGCCACGGTGACGGCGCCGCTTATAACGGCCCTTATCGACAGCCGCGGCTTGACTTCGACATTCCGCATACTCGCCTTTACCTTTCCCGTTCTTGTCGTGCTCGCGTCCGCGTTCGTTAAAAATCCCGGCAGAGAATATCTTGACGGGCTCGCGGCGGGGGACGGAGGAGAAAAGAGCAGACAGTATACGCCGAAAGAAACGCTCCGAACGCTCAAATTCTGGTGCCTTGCGCTGTCACTGCTGTTTTTGCCGGCGGCGTATATGATGATCATACCGCGCGTTAAGACCCTTGCCGTGGCAAGGGGCCTGACCGAAAACACCGCGACCCTGACCGTGGCGCTGACGGGAGCGGCCTCGGCGATATCGAGACTGATCGCAGCCGCGGCCTCCGACCGCGCGGGGCGCGCCGTGACGATATGGGTGCTTACGCTGATCACCCTTGCCGCGTCGGTGTGCATGACGTTCGCGAGAGGCTGGCTGTATATCGCGGCGGTGCTGCTGATAGTGGCCGGCTATTCCGGCCCTGCGGGCATTTTTCCCGCCATGGCTTCCGATTCGTTCGGCGTAAAATATTCCGCAACGAATTACGGCATGGCCTTCATGTTCCTGGGCATATCGGCGCCGCTGTTCACTGTGATATCAAACACGGTCAGCTCGGCGGGCGCCGAAACGGGGAATTACACCGCGGCGTTTATCATAGCGGCGGCGAGCTGCGCGGTGCCGCTGATAATGCTGCCGGTATACGATCTCGCGGGAAAGAAGAGGGTGAAAAAATGATATACGAAAATACCGAGGGCGGCAGCTTCGCGCGGTATTTCGTGCAGGAACTCCGCTATCCGGACGGCATGGCTACGGAGGAATTCAAAAAGATATATAACGGGTTTGCCAAGCGTATTTTATGGATGGACGGCGACGTTTGCCCCGGAGCGTTTCAGATGAATACCGCGTGGTACGCTGCCGTGCCGGAGCGGGATCCCATATTCGATGAGCACGGTCATGACTGCGAAGAACTCATAGGTTTTTTCGGCTCGGACCCGGATGATCCCTATGAGCTCGGCGGAGAGCTTATATTCACCGTCGAGGGAGAGCAGCGCAGGCTGACGCGCTCCACGCTTATCTTCATCCCGCCGAATGTCAGGCACAATCCGATGCGCATACTGAGGGTGGACAGACCGATATTCCATTTCTCCGTGATCACGAACAGCCGCTATAACGGCCGCGACGTATATAAATAAAGCTCGTCGGCGAAGTCGGAAGACTTTGCCGACGATTTTTTGCCGGGACGGTATTTTGCGGCCTTTTTCCGGAAATACTTATTGAAAGCGCGTATTTTTCAATAAACGAAAGGAAAAAGGGTATGACAAATATCGGAATAAACGGCTTCGGACGTATCGGGCGTTTGGCGCTGAGACTTGCGCAGCAGCGGGACGATCTTGCGGTCACGGCGGTGAACGATCCGTTCCTCAGTCCCGAGGGCATGGCGTATCTGCTGAAGCATGACTCCGTGCACGGGACCATGAAAGACGATGTGTACGCCGACGGGGACAGACTGATGATCAACGGGAGAGCGGTGCACGTGTCGGCCTGCTGCCGCCCGGAGGAGATACCGTGGAAAAAGGCGGGAGCGCAATTCATTCTGGAAGCGACCGGTCTGTTCACAAGCGCGGAAAAGGCGAAAGGACATATCGGAGCGGGTGCGGAAAAGGTAGTCATATCCGCGCCGTCAAAGGATGCGCCGATGTTCGTGATGGGCGTAAACCACAGCGAACTGACGGGGGATATGCAGGTGGTGTCCAACGCCTCCTGCACCACGAACTGCCTTGCGCCGCTGGCAAAGGTGATAAACGACGCTTTCGGCATAGAAAACGCCCTTATGACCACCGTTCACGCCGTTACGGCCACTCAGAAAACGGTCGACGGCATTTCGATAAAGGACCTGAGAGCGGGGCGCTCGGCAATGGAGAATATCATCCCGGCCTCCACGGGGGCGGCAAAGGCGGTGGGCAAGGTGCTGCCGGAGCTTGCCGGAAGGCTTACGGGCATAGCCATGCGGGTGCCCGTGACCGACGTATCGGCGGTGGACCTGACGGTGAGCCTGAAAAAACATGTGCCGTACGCCGGGATATGTCATGAGATGGAAAGAGCCGCGAAGGATGAAATGAAGGGTATAATACAGTATACGGAGGAAAATATCGTTTCCACCGACATTACGGGCAATACCCACAGCTGTGTTTTTGACGCGGGCGCGGGGCTGGCGCTCAACGAGGGCTTTATGAAGCTGATAGCCTGGTACGACAATGAGGCGGGCTACGCCATGCGCTGTCTCGACATGATGGAATATATGTCGCGGTTAAGCAGACGGAACCTATAAGAACCCGGTTTTGACGGGCAGCTTTCCGCCTGCACTTCGTTAAAATACTCGACCATCCGGAAAGGCTGCTCTGCGCTTTTGCCTTGTGCAGACACAAATCTGCTCCGGCAAAACTCCTTCGGACTTCAAGCGGATGATATTTCAAGTGATTTCCGTCCCGACGATCGCGGGCGGGCTGACGCCCGCCGAGAGCGGAGAGACGAAAAGCGCTGAAAGAGCGCTGTTTGAAGCGTGTTGGTATAGGTTTCGTATGCTTATGATCGGGAATTGAAGACCGTAAAAAAAGAGCCCCATCTGGCGGATGCTGATAAGAAAGTTTTAATACTATGGGGCATTTGTCTGAAAGGGTTGGCCACCAAAGTATACCGGGCTGTTATAAACCAACAGCCCGGTATTTTCTTTGATCAGCTTTATAAAGCGCTTAGTCGATTATTCATTTTATCTCGATAGATGGATAACTCACCGTCCTGAATCCACCTTTCGTTATTATAGTTAATCGGCTTTCTGTTATTTCATTTGGCATAATTTCGTTTGACAGACTTCCATCCTTAGTACAGGCGAAAACTGATACTGTATCATCGGGAACTCCTATTGCAATGGTTTGACCGCTTGCAATACGTACACCTAGGTTATCAAGTTCCGCAATATCGATTCTGGACATTGGCTGTCCATTTTTATTATGTTCGCATAACTCGCCTTGCCAATTATGATTATCCATAAACTGTTTTTTTGATTCTTTGGAAGCAATAATCCAAAACGGTACTATAGCCGAAGCTAAAGATCGCTTTCTAGTTATTATTATGGTTTTGACTTTCCAATCTAAGCAAATTGGCGATATTTCGATAACAAAATGATCTCCCTCAATACCGTCTGTCGATGGATGTGACAGCGAAATATTCACTTCCACACCATCAATTGACTGTGTTTCAAAGTCATTTGAAGAGCCCATCACAATATACTGAGCAGCCAAATAGCAGATTTGTCCATTGTCATCAGGCTCCAGCGGCATTGTTTCAAATGGCTTTTCAATATCTACTCCAATTGACTCAAAGTACTGGTCAACAGAAGGATATGCCCTTTTTATCTGTTGAATATAATTCCGGCAGTATGCACAATGACACAAATCTACATCCGAAACACTGTCATAGTATTCACGTGTCTTTTGAAAATCCATTGGTGTTCCTTTCAGTAAACATGGAGTTAGCACAAACTATGTGAATAATCCCAATCGTTTCCCCAATTCTTCAATGTAGTCAATGTGTGAATGATCGGCATCAAATATAGTGATATAACCGTTCTTAGAAGCAGTAATATCTTGGGTATTTCCATCTTGGTCCTTGAAAACTATTCTGTTTCCTTTATCCATCCAGACTTTTCTTCCTTGTTTCTTATCGTTCTCATACTCTTTGACACAGTTATCATGGTACTGTTGATATAAGTCTTTTGCTTTCTCTATATCTCCAAGATGTCCATAAATCATCGCTTCTTCGAGCAGTATCAAACGAGAATTAAGAGTGTCAAAAGAACTGTAATCCCTGCGATACTTGAGAATTGCTTCACGGGAGCAAAGAATATCAAATACAGGGATAACCTTTTCCAAGAGCTGGCTCAAGATCATGTTTCCTGTTTTTTCCTGCTTTTTCGTATCATA
>JAGDDB010000162.1 GCA_017958265.1 Oscillospiraceae bacterium
CGACAGCGCTATGGACGACGTGACCGGAGGCGTGGGCGGAAAGCCGTCGCTTCAGCATGAGCGGTCCGTTGTTTCCGGGACGGAAGCTGCCAAAGGGATCCATCCCGCCCCCCATCGCCCGGAGCCCATTATGGACAGGTAAGGGCAAACACCATGAAAATCTTTTAAAAATCTTGTCAAAAAGGAGGCAAACATCATGAAAACACTGCAGGAACTGTACAAGGAGATCATCGCCAGCGAGGAGCTGAAAGCGGCATTCACAGAGGCGGCCAAGGGCGGCAAGGTGACGGAATTCCTCAAGGCGCAGGGCGTCGATGCCACTGCGGAGGAAGTGACCGCTTTCCTGAAGAGCCAGACCGGGGAGCTTTCTGACGAGGAGCTGGACAACGCCGCCGGCGGCGGCTGCAACACCGCGACCGGCTGCGAGACGGCCGTCTCGGTCATAACCGTAGGCATCGGCTGCGCGTTCGGCGCGATCTACAGCGCGGCTTATGACGGAAACTACAACGGCCAGGAGAAAGCGGACGACGGAAGGATCTGCAACGCGCCCACCTGATCCGGCGTGCTGTTCCGCCGCGCCGATACGCGGCGCGGCGGAAACCCGGACCGACATACTGAAATTATTTGAATGATCGAAGGAGAGAAACAACATGAAAACCTTACACGAGCTTTATCACGAGATCACTGCCAGCGAGGAGCTGAAAGCCGCGTTCGTCGAGGCAGCGAAGTCCGGCAAAGCGATGGACTTCCTCAAGGACCATGGCTGCGAGGTCACGGAAGAGGAATTGAAAGCGTTTCTTTCCGCGAAGAACAGCGGGGAAATATCCGACGAGGAGCTGGACAATGTCGCCGGCGGCTGCGACGAAGATCCCGGGCCCGCAATCGCGCTTTCCATCGTTTCGGTGGGGATCATGTGTGTGAAAATTGCAATTGACACCGCCATGGATCCCTCGCATTGCTGTTAGGACGAACGGGGGCAGAGAAACGACATGAAGACATTACAGGAGCTGTATAGCGAGATCATTGCCAGCGACGAGCTGAAAGCCGCGTTCGCGGAGGCCGCAAAGGACGGCAAGGCGGCGGAATTTCTCAAGGCGCACGGCTGTGAGGCAACGGCGGAGGAGCTGGCCGCGTTTCTGAAAAGCCGGTCTAACGGCGAGATCTCCGACGAGGAGCTTGACAGCGTGGCCGGGGGCTGCAGCGAAACGACCGGCAAAGAAGCGGCTATGTCGGTCGCTACCGGGGGGATCGCCTGCGCAGTGATCGCGGTTATCAGTTCAAGTACGGATATAGAGAAAGGCGGAAGACTGTGCTGACAAATCCGCGTTTTTCTGACAGTTATTCATGCAAACGCATTGCAAAAAGGAGAACTGAACCATGAAGACTCTGCAGGAACTGTACAAAGAGATTACGGCCAGCGACGAGCTGAAAGCCGCATTCGCGGAGGCCGCCAAGGGCGGCAAGACGCTGGAATTTCTCAAGGAGAAGGGCTGTGAGGCCACCGCGGAGGAGCTGAGAGGTTTTTTGACATCGCGGACGGAGGAGCTTTCCGACGAGGAGCTGGACAACGCCTCCGGCGGCGGCTGCAACGAAAATACGTCTGATGAGGCAGGCATTTCATTGGCAAGCTTTGGCTTCGGCTGCGCCATATACGCAGCTGTCAGCGCGGCCGCCGGTCACGTTGGTCAGCAGACCGACACGGAAGGAAGACTCTGTAATTAAAGCACGGACGGCCTGATAGCCGATTATCCGATGAATCACATCACAGGGGTGAACAAAATGAAGACATTACAGGAGCTTTACAAGGAGATACTCGCCAGCGACGAGCTGAAAGCCGCGTTCGCGGAGGCCGCAAAGGACGGCAAGGCGGCGGAATTTCTCAAGGCGCACGGCTGTGAGGCAACGGCGGAGGAGCTGGCCGCGTTTCTGAAAACCCGGTCGAACGGTGAAATCTCCGACGAGGAGCTGGACAGCGTGGCCGGCGGCTGCAACGACGCCACTTCGTTTGAAGCGCTCTTCTCCACCATCTCGGCGGGGGTCGTGTGTATCGCTATGGCGCTCGACAGCACCAGCGAAGCCTACGCCGGAAGAATGAAAGAGGGCGTGGACGGAAGGATCTGCAAGTCATCGTAAGCGCCGCAGCATAGAAGGATTGCTTTTTTAGTAGGAAAAAATATGAAATCATTGCAGGAGCTTTATAAAGAAATCACCGCCGGCGACGAGCAGAAAGCCGCGTTCGCGGAGGCCGCGAAGTCCGGCAAAGCGCGGACGATGGATGATCGGGATCCATGTTTGATCAAATCGAAAACCTGATAACGAAACAGACTGCGCGGGTGGAAGCCCTGCCGGAGCGCGCGCTGCTCAGCGACGGGGCATTGGCGCGGTTTTCAGGGGCGCTGCGCGAGCTGGCACATACGGCGTCAGACAGCAGCGCGACGCAAATGCTGGTGCGCCGGGTCGGGGACGACAATCCGCTTGCCGCCCTTGACCCCGCCATGCTCACGGACGAGCAGCGCGCATACGCGGAAAAAGCGGTGAACGAAGAGCTCAACAGCGGAGCGCTGTCGCTTCCGAAGCCGCTGACGGAGCTCCTCTCGCTGCGGCTGCAAAACGTGACCGACGCCTTTATGGAGATGCTCCGGCGCCTTACCGCCCACCGGGGGGCGCTCGGCGGGCTGCTGCCGGACGGAAGGACCTTCGATCGCATCGAGGATATCGTCTTTTCGGCGGGCGACACCCACAACGGCGGCCGGAGCGTGACCGTTTTGCACACCGACGCGGGAAAGCTCGTCTACAAGCCCCGCGATCTGCGCGGCGAGGCGGGCGTTTACGAGCTCGTGCAAAGCTGCTTTTCCGACGTGATGGGCGTGCCGAAGTGCATCGCCTTCGGAGCGAGCTTCGGCGTGAGCGAGTTTATTGAAAAGCGCCGCGCCGAGGGCGCGGAGGAGGCGCGGCGGTTCTGGTATCGCTTCGGAGGCGCGGCGGCGGTGTTCAAGGTCCTCGGCAGCACGGATATGCACATTGAAAATATCGTTTGCAGCGGCGGAAAACCTTACGTCATCGACCTGGAGACGATCATCTCCCCCGAGCTGTCAAACGAGGCTTATCAAAAGCTCCATCCGGAGCTGCGGCGTCTCAAATCGACGTCCCCTTATTTATCGTCCCTTTTGCCGATCCGGCACGAGGGCCGCGAGCTGAGCGCCCTCATAAACACCGCCGACGACGGCTGCGCGCCGGTCGTTGACGGAAAGCCGGTCCCGGTCTGCGGCTATCTGGCGGACTTTACGGCCGGCTACGCGGCGCTTTACCGCCGTATCCTTGCAAAAAAAGAAGAAATCTCCCGCTTCGTCTCCGCGCTCTCTGCGGAGATGCCTGTGCGGATTCTCATACGAAACACGCAGTATTATCACGATACGATGCTCCGGCTTTGTCACCACGCCTCCCTTGCCGATCCGGAGGCCCGGGACAAGGCGCGCATGCGGCTGGAAAAGCTCCTGCGGCGCAACCTCCGCAGCGTTTTTGAGCCCGCCGTGCAGAGTGAGCTGAAGCAGATCGCCCGCGGCGACATTCCGTATTTTTATACTTATGCCGCCCGCGGCGATCTCTGCGCCGACGGCGAGACCGTCGTGGAAAACGTCTTCGACGTCAGCGCGGAACGGCATATTCTGAACAACCTCGCCGCCATGGGCGAAAAGGATCTGGCCTTCGACCTGCAGCTTCTCTCGCGGAGCATCGAGCAGTATCCCCGGCGGCTTCCCGAAGACGAGCGGGACGCGCCGGTCATGCCCCTTCGGACGGTCGAGCCCCTCAGCCGCGAGCAGGCCCTTGCCGAGGCGCGGCGGCAGTTTGAACTGGTTTTTGATCTCCGCATCGAAGCGCCGGACGGAAAGCTGCTGTGGGGCTATATGAACGACCCCGACTGTTCCTTCCGCTTCTGCGATACGGGGTTCACGAACGGGCTCACGGGCGTCGCGGTGTTCGCGGCTGCTTACGCCTTTGCCGCAGGCGACGAAAGCGCGAAAGAGCGCGCCGCGCGCGCCGTGCATGAGGCCGTGACGGAGCTGGAACGCTTCCACAGCTACTACGAGGAAATGGGCTTCCCGGAGGCAGAGTTCCCCAATCTGGGGGAGTCCGGCGGCATGGGCGGCATCCTGAACGGCCTTGCGCTGCTGCGTCGCTACGCCGGCGGCGAGCGGATCACGGCGCTGCAGGAAAAGGCGCTGCTGACGCTCTCCCGCTACGGCTTTTCCCGCTACGGCGCGCCCGACCGCATGGCCGGGATCTCCGGGCTGCTGTCGGTGCTGTGCCGCTTTGACGAGTACAGGGTCCGCGCAGATCTGATCGCGGCGGCGGCGGATCGGCTGCTCGCCATGCAGACGCTGCCCTGGAAGGAAAAGCGGCTGTGGAAGTCCTTTCCCGACAAGCCCCGCCCGATCAGCGGCGGCGGCCACGGTCTCGCGGGGATCGCGGAGGCGCTGTACGCCGCAAGCGCGGCGCTGGGCGATGTAAAATACGCCCGGGCGGCGGAGGACGCCATCGGCTTTGAGCTGGAGGCGTACAGCGAGAAATTCGGCACATGGGGCGATCTGCGCTCCTATCCGCCCGAGGGCTACATGCACGGCTACTGCTCCGGCGCCCCCGGCATCGGCGTCATGCTGGAGCGCATCCGGCGCGCGGGTTTTGAGAGCGAGGCGCTGGAACGGTGCGCGGCCCTTGCAGGGCAAAGCACGGACGCACTGCCCCTGAACGCCCGGGATCATCTCTGCTGCGGCAACGGCGCCGTAGCGGAATACTACATGACCGCCGGACGCTTTGACGAGGCGGGCAGGGTCCTCGCGGCCATGCAGCGCAGAAGCGCCGAGGCGGGCTGTTACCGCTATATGGGGTATGCCCTGCACAACGGCGTCATCCCGTCCCTGTTTTACGGCGCGGGCGGCATCGGCTATGAGATGCTGCGCTATGCCTGCCCCGAAACGATCCTTTCCGTGATTTGAGGTATCAAGCGATGTATTTTACGCTTCCCGATACGGTCGCCCTGCGGAGCTGGCAGAGAGTCCCGCACGCTTACTACTACAAAAACCATCCTTACGCGCTGCCGCTGTCGGAGCGGGAGTTCGCGGTCATGCGCCAGTGCGACGGCGAGCACGACGTCGAATTTGACGAGACCGTGGCCGCCCTTGCGATGCGGCGGCTGATCGTGTCCTGCGAAAAGGGCGAGCGCCCCTCGGCGTGGTCGCGCTACAGGCACTATGACAATCGCTATTTCCCCAAGCTGAATCTGATGATCACGGGGAAATGCAACTATAACTGCCTGCATTGCTTCAACGCCGCCGACAACGCGCCGCTCATGACGGAGTGGGCCTTCGACGACCTGTGCGATCTGTTCGACCAGGCGCGGGACCTCGGCGTTTACGCCTTCACCATTACGGGCGGCGAGCCGATGGTGCATAAGCGCTTCATGGACGTCCTGCGGGAGATCCACAAGCGCGGCATGTTTGTGGAGGAGCTGAACACCAACGGCTTCTTCCTCACCCAGGAGATCCTCGATCAGATGAAGGACTTCGGCTGCGACCCGCTCATGAAGATCTCCTATGACGGCCTCGGCCATCACGACTGGATACGGAACCGCCCCGGCGCGGAGCAGATCACGCTGGACGCCATGCGCCTGTGCATCCGAAACGGCTTCCGCGTGAAGGCACAGACGCAGGTCCATCGGAAAAACGTGGACGCCATGCTCCCCACCGCCGAGCTGCTCAACGATATGGGCGTATGTGAAACGCGCATCATCCGCACCACGGAGGTGCCGCGCTGGACGGCCAACGCGGGCGACGCCTGTCTGGAGATCCGGGAGTATTACGAAAAGATGCTGGACTTTGCCCGCGCCTATATAAAAAGCGGCATGCAGATGGAGATCGACGTATGGCAGATGCTCCGCCTGTATCCGCGCAGCCGAAGTTTTACCATCGTGCCGGTGCTCTGCGCCGAGGGCGAGTACCGCCCCACCATCCCCGGCTGCAAGGGCAACCGGGGCATGATCGCGGTCTCCTCCTCCGGGGATATCGTTCCCTGCATGCAGCTGTCCGGCGTGCTGCTGGAGCACGGCATCCATCTGGGCAATCTGCATCAGTCGCGGCTGAAGGACCTCATCACCGCCGGGCCCTACATGGACGCCATCTGCGCCACGGTGGGGGACGTGCGGGAGAGATCGCAAAAGTGCGCCGCTTGCAAATGGTTTGAATACTGCACGGGCGGCTGCCGCGCCATGGGGATGATGTATTCCGGCGCGCGGGAGGACTTCTACGGCGAGGACATCACGAAATGCGCGTTCTTCGAAAACGGCTGGTATGAAAAGACCGCCGAGGCGCTGTCCGACTGGAAGAACAGAAATCCCATCGGAGCATAATTCCGGTTTTTCGGCATTTGTCCGCTGCCACGGGAGAAAACCGTGCGTATCAATCATTGCAATATAATAAGGGAGGATCGAACCATGGAAGAAAAGAAACGGAACCACTCCGGCGCTGAACTGAACGACGAGGCTCTGGAAACTGTCTCCGGCGGCAGGAGCCGGGACACGGGCAGCAAAAATCAAAAGACCTGCAAGCGCTGCGGGGACCTGTTTACGCCCCTCGGCAGCGAGGCCTTCTGCTCGCACTGCATCCCCCTGGTGCAGGAAGAAGGCGTCGGGATCCTGCTCTGACGCAGAACGACTCGGATTCCGGATCAACACCAAAAAGAAAGGACAGAAAAACCATGGAAGAAAAGAAAGTGAACGAGTCGGGCGCGGAATTGAACGACGAGCAGCTCAACGAGGCGGCGGGCGGCTTCTTTGCGCCGCGGAAGCCGTCGTTTGACCCGACTGCGGAACTCACGCCGGTAAACCTGGAGAAAAAGCCCGGCGGCGGCACCGGCATCGTTATGCCCCCTGTACGTTGACATTCTGCGCAGGATATAACAGTCACGACTTAAGCCGGACAGGAACATCGGGAGGAACACATGAATATCACGAAAAAACAGGAAAAAAACAAGCTGCCCGTCGCACCGGAGGGGCGGCTGGATACTGTGACCGCGCCGCAGCTCGAGGGCGAACTGCGCTCCGCGGTCAACGGCATTTCCGACCTGATCTTAGATCTCGGCGCGTTGGAATACGTGTCTTCCGCCGGACTCCGCGTTC
>JAGDDB010000163.1 GCA_017958265.1 Oscillospiraceae bacterium
CTTACTATCACCTTTGACGTGACCGATCCCGACGGCGATACGTATGAGATCAGCAAAAACCCCGAGTTCCCCGGATTTATTTACGGCAACACCTACTCCTATACCGTTGAAGACGCCATGGCCGAGAATTTCCCGGGACCGAACGTACTTACCTTCTATATCAAGGATACTGTTTCCAACGGCAATTTCTTCATGATGCCGGAATACAAGGGCGGCCTGACCAAGAAGGTGCTGCTGGTATACTTCGAGCCCAAAGACGCGGATAAGAACCATACCCCCTGGGCCGTTACGGGACATCAGACCGTTACCGCCAAGGATACGGTCACGCTGGACGCCTCTGCCTCGGACGATACCGACGGAGATAAGATCTCCTTCGAGTGGGTCCAGGTAGACGGTCCCGATGTGAAGCTTTCCGACGCCGCGGCCGCGAAGCCCACGTTCACCGCGCCCAAGGTCAAGGAGCCCACACTGCTGAAATTCTACGTTACGGTATCCGACCCGCGCGGACTGAAGGACGTTGCGGTTGCCAGAGTGCTGGTAAATCCCGAAACGAAATCCTGATAAAGCTGCGAACCGATATCGAATATCCGACTCCCGCGGCCGTCAAGGCCGCGGGAGTCGATTTTTTGAGATTTTCCTCGAAAGATACCGATGAAGGAGATGTTCTTTCGGCGCGTTCACTCGGCCGCTGCCCGTTTATGGCAAAGACGAAAAAATCATTCATTCCTGTTGACAAGTTCAAAAGCACTTGATACAATATATTTGCATAAAACATAATGATCGGAAGAAGGAGCCATGGAATACGATTATCGTGAGGCAATGAAGCTTGCCAACCAGCTGTGTTTTCCTCTTTATGCCGCCGCAAGAAGCGTAACGGGGCTCTATACGCCCCTGCTGAAGCCGCTGGGGCTGACCTATACGCAGTATATCGTCTTTTTGGTGCTGTGGGAAAAGGACGGAGTTTCGGTAACCGAGATAGGGGAAAGGCTGATGCTGGATAACGGGACCCTCTCTCCGCTGCTGAAAAAAATGGAGCAGGCCGGATATATTAAAAGACGCCGTTGCCGTGAGGACGACCGCGTGGTCGAGATAACGCTGACGGAAGAGGGGAGAGCTCTCCGGGAAAAAGCAAAGGACATCCCTCGGCAGGCGGCGGGCTGCGTCGATCTGCCGCCGGAAAGGGCCCGGCAGCTGTATGAACTGCTGTATGAACTGCTTGCAAAACAAGGATACGAAAATACAGGGAATATGAAAGGAGAAGAGAAATGAAAACAGTGTATGATTTTACGGTAAAAGACAGACAGGGCAACGACGTAAGCCTTGAGCAGTATCGGGGCAAGGTCCTGCTCATAGTCAACACGGCTACCGGATGCGGATTTACGCCGCACTACGAGCCTCTTGAAGCTATGTACAAGGAACTGAAGGATCGGGGATTTGAGATACTGGACTTTCCCTGCAACCAATTTGCCAACCAGGCGCCCGGCAGCGATGACGAGATCCACGATTTCTGCACTGTGAAATACGGCACGGAGTTTCCGCAGTTCAAGAAGATCGACGTCAACGGCGAGACAGCCGAGCCTTTGTATGTGTTCCTGGCCGGAGAGAAGCCTTTTGAGGGCTTCGGCAAGGGCCTGAAGAACGCGGCGCTGAAAAAGTTTTCCGACATGAACAACAAAACCTTCGGTGATAAGGCTTACATCAAATGGAATTTCACGAAGTTCCTTGTAGACCGCGAAGGAAAGGTCATCGCACGCTTTGAGCCCACGGAGGATATGAAGGAGGTAAGGGACGCCGCAGTCGCCGCGCTTTGATCGGTCACGGCGAAAAAGAACGAAAAATGAGGTCAGCGTATGAGCGTTATGCAGGAAAAAGAAGCAGTGAACGGCATTGAAGCTTCACGCGAAAAAACAATAGTCAGGACCAGCATCATCGGGATCGTCGCCAATGTGTTTCTTGCCGGCTTCAAGGCGGTGATCGGTATGCTCACCAATTCGATAGCCATTGTTCTCGACGCCGTCAACAACATTTCCGACGCGGGCAGCTCGCTTATCACCATCGTCGGGACAAAGCTGGCAGGTAAAGAGGCGGACAAAAAGCACCCCTTCGGCTATGGGCGCATAGAATACCTGAGCGCCATGATCATCTCCGTGATCGTGCTGTATGCCGGCATCACATCATTCACGGAATCCGTCAAGCAGATAATCCATCCGGAGGAGCCGGACTACAATACCGTATCCCTTATCATTGTGGCCGTCGCGGTGGTGGTCAAGATACTGCTGGGGCGCTACGTCAAGGGCGTGGGCGAAAAGGTCAATTCGGATTCCCTCGTCAACTCCGGGAAGGACGCGACCCTGGATTCCGTTATCTCGGCTTCCACGCTTGCCGCCGCGATCATCTTTCTGATATTCCGCATATCGCTGGAAGCATGGCTGGGCGCCGTTATTTCGGCAGTGATCATCAAATCCGGAATTGAAATGCTGAAGGAAACGATCTCGCAGATACTCGGCGAGAAAAACGACCCTGAGCTGGCGAAGAGCATCAAGCAGACGGTGATGGGCTTCCCGGATGTGATGGGCGCATACGATCTGGTCCTCAATAATTACGGTCCGGATGCGTGGAACGGATCCATTCATGTGGAGGTACCGGATACATATTCAGCCGATCGGCTGGACCGGCTGCTCCGGAGCATCCAGGTGGAGGTTTACGAAAAGCATAATATCATCCTGACCGCCATCGGCGTATACTCGGTAAACACAAAAGATGAAAAGGTCATCGAAACGCAGAAGAAAGTGCGCGAGATCGTATTTGCCCATCCTCATGTGAAGCAGCTGCACGGTTTTTATCTTACCGAGGATGAAAAGGCGATGCGTTTCGATATAGTGGTCAGCTTCGATGCGGAGGACCGCAGGGCGGTGTTCGAAAAAGCCGTTGCCGATGTGCAGAAAGCTTTCCCGGACTATACTCTGCAGACCGCCATGGATACGGATTTTTCCGAGGAGTGATCGGTATTACAGATCGATCAGCTCGAAGGCGCGCTCGGCGGAGCGTTCGGAAAGGAAAGTGACAGCCGCGTAAAGCACGGCTGCGGCAAGAAGCACACAGCACTGCAGAGGCACGCGCTCACCGGAAGGAACGCGAAGAAAGGCAAGAGCGGGCAGGTGGGTAAGGAACTCCGCGGCTGCCACCGTCAGCATGGCGGCGATTATGAAGATCAGGAACGGACGCGCGAATTTGTATCCGCTTTTGAAAAAGCCCGCGACGAATATGAGGTTGAACAGGGAGAAGATGAGCAGCGCGAAAGCCAAAAATACCGGGTTCGCGTTCATCAGCGGGTTGGTAAGATAGGGTGAGGCCGAGCCGAGCACGGTCATGCGCAGCGCCGTCAAAGCCGCCATTACGGCAAATCCGAGCAGTTCAAAGAAGCATACCGCGATAAAACGGGCTTTCACAACGTCGGCTTTTCGCACCGGAAGCAGCGCGGTATAGAGCATGTCGTTGGTCTCGCGGGCGCTTTGAAAAGACTGAAAAATACCGAGACAAATGAAAAAACTGCCCATCAGTATGGGATAGCCCGGTATGAGCGTCATGAGCGAGGCGGCCAGAAACAGCCATGTGAGCGGCGATACGGCAAGGCGCAGCTCTTTATCAAGCAAGCTTTTCACGGTAATCCTCCTTTTCATAATAAAGCATTATCTCATCGAGAGTCCCGCCCTTCCCGGACTCTGCGCAGGAGGCGACAAAGCTGCCGAGCGCCTCGCAGGCCATTATCTGCCCGCGGCGTATATAACAGATGCGATCGGCACATTTTTCAAGATCGGAAGTTATATGCGTGGAAAAAAGGATCGTCATGCCCTTGTCTCGAAGAGCGGTAAAAATATCGAGCAGTTCTTCCCGCGAAACGGGGTCGAGACCGGAAGTCGGCTCATCCAGAATGAGAAGCTCGGAGCGGTGAGACAAGGCCAATGTAAGATTGAATTTTACCCTCATGCCCTCACTGAGCTGCATGGGGGTCTTATTTTCGTCCAGCTCAAACACCGAGATATATTTTCTGTACGCCTCATCATCCCAGGAGGAGTAAAAGCTGCGGGTGACGGACACGATATCCCGTATCTTTTTGCGCCGGTAATAATCCACTGCACCGACGACATAGCCCGTGCGGCTCTTTATCTCCCTCTCGTTGCCGCGCAGGTCCAGCCCGAAGCAGCGA
>JAGDDB010000164.1 GCA_017958265.1 Oscillospiraceae bacterium
CAAGATAATTCTTGACGGAGGCGTGCAGCACTGCGCTGTTGGGCTCTGCACCGAAAACGGCCTCGGAGAGCTCGACCTCGCCGACCTTTTGACCGGCCAGGTTGTATTTGATTGCTGTAGGCATAATCTCTCTCCCTCCTTAAGCGTTTCTGGCGGACCGCTTCTGCGGGTTGGTGCTGACGTGCGGCGTCGCCGCGTGCTTGATCCTGTTTTTCTTAACGGTGCTCTTTACATAGACGATGCCTTTATTGGCTCCGGGGATCGCGCCCCTCACGGCTATGAGATTGAGCTCGGGATCTACCTTGACGATCTCAAGGTTCTGGACCGTGACCTGTTCCACGCCCATGTGTCCCGCTCCGATCTTGCCCGGGAATATCCTGGAGGGATCGGTGCTGGAGCCCATGGAGCCGGCGTGCCTGTGTACCGGGCCGCCGCCGTGGCTGGTGGGCGTTCTCTGAGCGTTCCAGCGCTTTATGACGCCGGCGTAGCCTTTACCGCGGCTGATGCCGGTGATGTCCACCTTGTCGCCCACGGCGAACACGTCCGCCTTGAGCTCGTCGCCCACGTTCATTTCCGCGGCGCCGTCCAGCTTGAACTCCTTCAGATACTTTTTGGGGCCCACGCCGGCCTTTTTCAGGTGGCCGTTCTCAGGCTTGCTGAGCTTCTTTTCCTCTACCTCTCCGAAGCCGAGCTGTACGGAGGTGTAGCCTTCCTTCTCGTCCGTTTTCTTTTGGACTACCACGCAGGGACCGGCTTCGATCACCGTTACGGGGATCGCCTTGCCGGCCTCATCGAAAATCTGCGTCATGCCGACTTTCTTTCCGATGATGGCTTTCTTCATTAAATATATTCCTCCTTAAGGTTATTGGTTGACGGCTTTGCCGCCAACTTGACCTGCCCGCCCCGCAAGATGACGGGCATGGGTAAAAGCTTGATTGATCAGAGCTTGATCTCTATTTCAACGCCCGCGGGAAGCTCGAGAGACATGAGAGCCTCAACGGTCTTCTGGTTGGGATTGAGGATGTCGATAAGGCGCTTGTGGGTCCTGCGCTCGAACTGTTCGCGGCTGTCTTTATATTTGTGCACCGCGCGCAGTATCGTCACTACCTCTTTCCTTGTGGGCAGAGGAATGGGGCCGGACACCTTGGCTTCGGTGCGCTTGGCGGTCTCCACTATCCTCTCCGCGCTCTGGTCGATGAGCTGATGGTCATAGGCCTTCAGCCTGATACGGATCATTTTCTTGGTCGCTGCTGCCATAATTGGTTTTTTCCTCCTTCTCGTACGTTAGCTTTTGTGTACCGTACGGGCGAAATCGTCATACCCGCCGCCGTGCGTATCACTCCGTCTGCAAAACTTTTGCCGGTCGTCAATAAACCGGCGAAGAAATACAGCGCGGCGATATACGCGCTTCAACCCTGCGGCTGGCCGCATTCGATTTCCTGTCGCCCGATCGTCGGACATGCTCCACGGAAGTTACCTCGCGCTGCGAGCAATCTCCCGCTTCATCGCTTTTCGGGCCGTAAAAGACCCCTCCGCATAATTGCGGAGCCTGCATAGATTATCAAAAACGGCAGGATATGTCAAGCTTTTTTTGCTGTTTTTTATTTTATTTTTTCAGGCAGACACATATACATAACATATAATATATATTGTGCCGATCAAAAATACATAAAACCCGTATTCGCGCCGCAGGCGCCGATGTTCTCGCAGCGGAAGTCGTAACGTTCCTCACGGCCGGATATTGTCCTGTCGCCCGGCAGAACGTACTGCTCCGCCTTTTCCTACGCGGCGAGCCGCAGTACGTCGCTGAGCAGCTCCGCGTTGCTCATTTTAGGCTCCTTCGCCGTCTCCGCGTACCAGCGGTAGAATTTTTCACCTCCCACGTAAGTCATATTCTCCCCTTTCCATATCTCGGGGCCGCTGCAGCCGCAGCGGCCCCGAATGGTCCTGTTACGGATCGAGGAAAAGGATCAGGCCTTTTCCAGATAGGTGATACCCACGTAATGATCGCGGTCGGTACGCTCGCCCGTGTAGCGGACGGGCTTGAAGCCGTCGTAGGCTATATCCACGGTCCAGGTCATTCCCTTGGGAAGATCCTCGAACTCATAGTCTCCCGCCCAGTTGGTCTCCATGCTGCGGCTCTCTCCGGTCTCCTCGCAGGTAACCGTGACCTTTGCGCCTATGCACACCTCTTCCAGCTCCTGAGGATAGGCTACCGTGCCGGCAAGGAAAGCGCCGGGGATGTTCAGATGGACCACGTTGCCGGGCTTCTCCGGCAGTCCTTCAAGCGGCGTGACCTTATTGGCCGCGATGAGCTTGGATACATTGCTTTCGGGATCGTCGAGATCTCCGAAGACCAGCGCCTGGTTGGGGCAGGCCTCGACGCAGCGGGGCTCGAAGCCGGGATAATCCGGATCGTCGAGCAGCTCGGCGCAGAGCGTGCACTTCTGCGGAAGGTTCAGCTCCGCGTTCCAATATACCGCGTGGATGGGGCAGGCGTCCGCGATCTCTTTCTGTCCCACGGCCTTCTCCGGGTCAATGATGACAATGCCGTCGGGCCGCTTGTAAGCTCCGCCGTTCTTCGCCGCCTTCACGCAGGCGGGATCGGCGCAGTGCGCGCAGGGAGTGGGGACGCTGGCGGTCTTGATGCGCCGCTCGTTGTCGCCTCTTTCCCATTCCACTATGTTCATCCAATACTGCCCAAGCTCGGGCTGAGCCTTGCTCAGGGGGGTATCCCAGCCGCAGTGCTCGTCCTTGCAGGCCATGAAGCAGGCGTAGCAGGCCATGCAGCGCTTGGTGTTGATGGCTATTCCCGGGCGTTTCATCTTAGTTTTCAGCATCTCAAAGCACCTCCTGCGCTTGCCTTTGGGCAAGAAGATTAAGGATCAGCGTCTCCTGCTCCCCGAATACCAGGTCCGCGTCGGCGGAGGTCCTGATGGGCCTCTGCGTCTCAAGCTGCTGCTTATCCACCTCGTCGAGGATGTGCTCCCAGCCCTGGCCGAAGTTGGGATCGGGCTCCGCCTTCTCCACGTCGATATTGCAGCTGTAGGGAGCCATCGCGGGCACATAGTCGCCTATAAGCCTGCCCGGAGTCAGAAGGTTGATGCTTCCGCCCTTATCCCAGCTGTCGCGCTCGCCGTAGCGGATGGGGTTGTATATGCCCGAAGACGTGTAGGCATGGATGGTCTCCGGCCAAAGTCTGTAAGTCACTCTGGCTACGCAGAGCACGCTGCCTCTGTCGTTGAACAGACGTACAACGTCTCCGTCCTTAATGCCCTTTTGGTCAGCGACATGTTTGTTGATATGGCATACCAGGTAGGGGTTGCCGTTGATGAGGACTCTGTTCTTGGGTACCTCCCACAGCCACTTGGCATGCTGATTGTAATGGGTATGATAGTCGAAACGGGGATGCGGGGAGATAAGGCCGTAGGGGAACTTGTCCGCCGTCAGGCTCTTATGGCCTTCCCAGGAATCCTGATACTGCGGAATGGGCCGGCGCGCTTCGTCGTCCGGAGCCCAGTAGGTAAGCGATTCGGAAACAAATTCAAACTTGCCGGAGAAGGTGCCCAGCAAATGCTCTTCCTGGAACACTTTGTGGTTCATGGTGTCGCAGGCGCGGTTTTCCGCGAACCAGTTGAAGCCGGGGCGGCGGTCCCAATTCCGGTACAGACCGGTCTCGGGATCCTTGTCCTCTTCCTTGAAGGATACCGGTATAACGTAGTAGCCCTTCTTTTTGAAGTCTTCCCAGCTCATGACCTTGGGCAGATCGCTGAACTGCCAGAAACGCTTGGCCCAGGCTTCCTCGTCACGGCCCTCGGTAAAGCGCTCGCCCCAGCCGAGGCGCGCGGCGACCTGAGAGAAGATCCAGAAGTCGCTGCGGGAGTCCCACAGAGGCTCGATGCACTTATCCTGATAAACTATCATCTGCCAGCTGTTGCCGGACTCGGAGTGCGAGCAGTAGCCGCCCAGACCGGAGGAGCCCACCTCGCCTATATCCGTACGCTCCAGGTTGGAGCAGGCGGGAAGGATCACGTCCGCGTAACGGGTCTCCGGAGTGAAGAAGATATCCTGATTGATAACGAATTCCAGCTCGGGGCTCTTGTACATGGCCGCCCACTTATTGGTATCGAGCATGGTGCCGAAGAAGGAGCCGCCGTAACGCCAGAAGCAGTGTACCTTATTATATCCGGGAGCGGGGTAGACATGACGGGTGAATTCCAGATCTATGCCGCCGCCGCAGAAGCCTTCTCCGTACCATTCGTAATGGCCGTCGAGAATGGCGTCCGGCAGGTTGGGACGGTACAGCACCTGCTCTACCGGGTTCATGGGCACGTCGTCGGCAACGGGAGCCTTCGCTATGGAGGCCAAAGGATCGGAATAGCCGCCGAACCAGAAGTTATAGTTCATCGGCGCTCCGCAGCCGGGACCCCAGAAAGCGCGTCCGGGCTTGCCCATGCCCTGCATGGCGGAAAGCAGCACCAGCAGGCGGGCGTATTCGGTGCCGTTGGAATGGCGGCAGGCGCCGCCGAAGCCGCCGCGCATGCCGGAGCCCACGGTCGTGGGGGTCTGCGCCCAGCGGCGGGCAATGGCCTTGATATCCATGGCGGGCACCTTGGACAGCTCCTCGGCCCACTTGGGAGTCTTGGGAGTGCCGTCCGGGCCGCGGCCCAGGATATGATCGGCAAATTCACGGAAGCGGTGTCCGTGCTGACGGATGTATTCGTGATCATAAGTATCTTCGGTAAGCCATACATAGGCGATGGACTCGAGGATGGCGGCGTCCGTACCCATACGGGGGCCGATCCACTTATCGGCGTGCTTTACCGAGGTATAGTTGTTGAAGGGATCCACGTAGATGAACTGAATGCCCATCTCTTTCATCCACCAGCGCCACAGCGCGCTCTCCTGAGCGGAGTAGCCGCCGCGGCTGGTGTCCGGGTCGGAGGACCAGCAGATGATGGTATCGGCATTCTGCATCGCCATCTCAAGCATATCGTAGGGCTCGGGTCCGCCCAAACGCCAATAATATCCGAAGGTATGGGGGGTGCCCCAGTGGAAGCCTTCCCAGGAGTCGGGGTTATCCGCTATGCGCGTATAGCCCATCATCGAGAAGAAGCGGTTGAAAAGAGAGATCTTGTAGCCCACCAGGCCCCAGCTGTGGTGCGAGGAAGTGCAGGCGGTGATGGTCTCTCTGCCGTATGTCTTGTGCAGGCGCTTGATCTCCCGGGTCACCAGGCTAAGCGCCTCATCCCAGCTTGCCCGGCGGTAGCCGGACTTGCCGCGGTTTTCGGTATTGCGGTTTTTTCCGTCCGGAGTCTCCACGAAATCCTCGCGGATCATGGGATACTTAAGCCGGTCGTATGCGTATGTGCGATCCTTTTCGCAGTAGCCCAGCAGGCTCATGGTGAACTTGCGCTGGGGAGTGTATTCCTTTCCTCTGGCCTTTATGACCCAGCCCGGGGTATCGTCGTCCGTCAGCACGATGGGGCGCACGCGGCGGATAACGCCGTCCTGGGTATGCACGGTCATGGGGCCGGCCACGCAGACGCCGTGCGCGATACGCTGTTTGCTGTTATCGGAGACGGGATTGATCCTTTCTGCCATATTGCGTTCCTCCTACTTTACTTCCACCATCTGGCGGGCATAATCCCCGTAGGGATCGATCTCCACCATGGTGCCCACGTATTTGCCGTCCTTCCGCTCGAAGGCACGCATATTGAAATCCTCCATGACCGGGATCCACTATACCTTCCCGTCCGGTCCCAGGTAGTGCTTGCCCAGGTGGAAGGTGTGCTGCAGCATGAAATTGCCCTTGGGATCGTTCTTCGCCGCCTCCGCGTAGTGCAGATTAAGGAAGCTGGGATCGATCACGCCGTATTTCTCCCAGCGCATGGGACCTATATCTTTCCAGTCCTCGGGCATGGAACGGAAGGTCTCCACGATAACGTCGTAAACATCCGTGCCGGGCATACCGCAGCCCTCGAAGCCCTCGTACCATACACGGTACGCGTTCATGTGTTCGCTGGGGTGATCTTTCAGGATCGCCTTGATCCGCTCCACCAGCTCTTCCTTGGTCAGAGTGAGGTTTTCCTCCTCCAAACGCAGAAGGTATTTTTTCGTCAGCTCCATTCGCCGCCCCTCCTACTTCGTGTTATCCCGGCGCAGGGCCGCCAGGTCCTCCGCCGTACCGCTGCGCCGTTCATCGCCGTAGCCGTAGTTCCAGTCCGCGGCAGGCTCGGTGCAGTTTTTGAACTTCAGCTCGCCGAGCAGTACGCCGGTGCCGTAATAGCGTTCACACAGCTTTTTCTCCGCAAGCTTCCTTGCTTCTTCCTCTGTTTCCGCCGAAACGGTCACTTCGGCCGGAGGACAGAAAACGGCTTTCGGTTCGGTGGGCTTTTCCCACTGCTTTCTTCCCGCTGTAAAATGATAGTATTTCATCGATCTGCCTCCTGTCTCACGGCATCCGCACGTTGGGTATGGTCTCTCCCCTTATCCAGGGGTCGTATTTGCCCATGAAGTTCTTATCGTCGCCGGAGAACTCCTGAAGGCCCAGCTCGGAGGGGTGTACCCATATGAAAGAATCGTATGTACCGGGCTTGGGCTCGGTCTGCCATACGTCCACCGCCTCATAGTAGTTGTGCCAGTCGCATTTGGTATGGGTGTTGTGGGTGATGTTTCCGCATGCGATATGCTCCACGGTCCCGTCCTGAGGGTTCTTATGGCCCGAGAGCGTCAATTTGCCCACGCGGATCTTCATGCCCAGCTGCTCCCACGCAATGCGCTCCGCCGCTTCTTCATCGGTTTCGTTGACCCTTGCTCTGTCGCTCGGGAACTCCCAGGGACCGCTGCCTTTGCGGCAGAGAAGCACGTCGCCCGTGGGACCCTGATGGTGCTTGATAAGCACTGATATCCTGATCATTCAGCCGTCGCTCCTTTCCGCCCGTCAAAGGCTGTACTGGTGTTCGTCCGCCACGCAGCCCTCGGCCTCGAGCAAGGCGCTCACCCGTTTGCGGAACTGTGCCACCGTCTCCGTTTGCACGTCCCGGTCGATACGGCGCAGTTCCTTCCCCTGCTCGTCCAGAACGCTGGCCCACTGGGTAAAGCCGTCCGGCGTACTGCGGCAATCGAATCGATAAGTCTTCATGCTTTTTTCTCCTCCGTATTCTCCTGTGCCGGACCGTTGTCCGGGTCCAGCCAGTCCATATAATCCATGTCCTCCGCAGGCAGATTTCCGGTCATGTCGAGATAGCCTATGATGGCCTTTTCCGCCGTGACCATTACGCCCATTTTATCCATGTCCTCTTCAAAAACGGCCTCGAACAGAGCGTCGGCCGCGGAATGGAGATCGTCGATCATGGCCGTGTTCCGTTCGTTTACGGGAAAGGATTTCCTCCTGCCGTCCTCCGCGTCCATCTTATGGATGAAGCAGTGGTACTGTTTGTTCAGCAGAAAGATATACATGATCTCCATCCCGCTGAGTACGGCGACCATATTCCCCGCCTCAAGGGACTTGATTATCTTGCCCTTGTCCTTTCCCAAAGGCCCGAGCTCTATTTCTCCGCGTCTGCGGCTCCTTCGTTTTTCTTCCAAGCTCAGGTCCCTCTCTTTCACAAGCGGCGCGGCCCGAAATCAAAGCTCAGAGCGCATCGCCCCGGAGAGGCGGGATACGCGGCATACAGCCTTGACAAAAGCCCCGCGCAGTATTATTCTTTTATAAGAATAATACGATATTTTACGGGATTGCACTTTTGCAGTTTCGCGTATAGAATATTATATTACAGGGAAGGCGGCACGTCCATGCGCCCGTTCCGTATTCGGGAACGTTTATTCCGTATTCGGGAATTCGTATGCGTTCATCCCGATTTACTTGACCGAAAAACAAAGGAGTTGGAATAGTATGGAAGCAAGCGGCGAAAGCGGACACGTCAAATCCATCCTCCGCGCGGCGGAGCTGCTCGATGTACTCTCTTCCGCCGAAGGTCCTCTGTCTGTGGGGGAGCTTTCGGAGCGGCTCGGCTGGGCAAAAAGCACTACGCACGGCATCATCTCAACTCTGACCGCGGCTTCACTGACCGAGCAGAGACAGTCGGACGGAAGGTACGGTCTGTCGCTCCGGGCCTTCGAGCTGGGCTGCGCGGCCAGACATGCCTGGGATGAGCTGGACGCTCAAAACCATCTGCAGCATCTCGCCATCGAAACGGACGGGAGCGCTTTCCTTGCCGCCCTTGACGGAACGGATACCGTACTGCTGGAGACCGCGGCCGTCACCGGTAATTTTCAGATACTGTCTCCCACCGGGACCCGTACGCCCATCCACTGCAGCTCCCACGGCAAGGTTTTGCTTGCCTTTCGCCCCGAGAACGAGCGGGAAATGCTGATAAGGCGGCTCAATCTCGTAAAATACACTCCCGCCACCGTTCAGGACGCGGACGCTCTGCGCCTTGCCTGCCGGGAGATATGCAGCAGGGGCTACTGCGTGGAAAACGGCGAGTACCGGATGGGGCTGTGCTCCGTTTCAGCGCCCGTACTTGACCGCGCCGGGACGGCAAAGTACGCCGTCGGCATCGTGGGGATCGCCCGCGACGGCGATTTATCCGCCGTGCTTCGCGGAACGTCTCCCGTGCTTGCCGCCGCCGACGCTCTCAGCAGAAAACTGAAGCAGATGAAATGATCCCCGCCGCTCGTCTGCGCTCTCCGGCCGGTATCGGCCGCGTTTTTGCCGACGTGATTATCACAATCATATAGAATTATTACATTCAGCATTTTTGTTTTTATTATTTTCACAAAACTATTGCATAAACAGGCCAATAAGTGTTATTATCCGTGTGTAAAGATTGTGCAATTTGTCTTAATTCCCCCGGTCTTCCGTCATGTACGCGTCCGTCTTTTCGTGCGATACTTGCGGCAGCTCGAATGCAGATCCGCAAATCGACATACATTCGGCAATTCTATATGGAAAAAAGGAGAGGAAAAACATGAAAACCGGTAAGAAACTTTGGTCCGTACTGCTGGCCCTTGTCATGGTAGTCTCCCTGATGGGCGGCGCCTTTTCGGTCAGTGCGGCCGACTCGGTTACCCTTACGCCCACCGGCACCGTCGGCGGCGAAAGCATTACCCTGACCGCCACCGGGCTGGACGAGAACGTAACAGCGTTCGACATGTCCGCTTTCGGCTTCGGAGGCACGAACTACGGCCTGTGGTTTGACCATGAAGGCACCTTCAGCTTTGACAAGGACGTGACCCTGTCCTATCAGGGCACGAAAACCGCGGAAGTAAAGGCCGGCGAGACCGTCAAGATCTCCGACGGCGTCAACGGCGGCTCCTGGAGCGAGTACGCGATCACTCTGGACGACGGCAATTATCTGACGATCCTCGATAAGGACGAACCGGGCAACTTTGCGACCCTTTCCGCCGACACCCCGCTTTCCGACGTCGGCACGGTTGGCGCTGCCGAGGCCGAGGCTCCCGAGGAAGATACCGACGCTGCCACCGGCGCGACCGAGACTCCCGCCGAGGATGAGACCCCCGCCGAGGACGAGACTCCCGCCGAGGATGAGACCCCCGCCGAGGACGAGACTCCCGCCGAGGAAGCCCCCGCGGAAGAAGAAGACGATACTCCTCCCGTTGTGATGCGCTCCAACCAGACCATCACCGTCGACGGCGAGGCCGTGGAATTCGACGTATACAACATCAACGGCAACAACTACTTCAAGCTCCGCTACATAGCCATGAAGCTCAACGGCACCGACTCCACCTTCGCCGTGGGCTATGACAACGCCACCCGCACCATCACCTGCACCACCGGCGAGGCTTACGAGCCCAACGGGAGCGAGCTGGTGATCGGCGAAGATCTCAGCGACACCGCCGTAAGGAGCAATCAGCCCCTGTATGTGGACGGCGAGCTTTCCACCATCAAGGCCTACAACCTGGGCGGCAACAACTACTTCCAGCTGCGCGAGCTGGGCGCCGCCATCGGCTTCGGCGTTGACTACGATACCGCCACCAGGACCGTCATCATCGACAGCACCAAGGCTGCCGCCGAGGAGGAAGCTCCCGCGGCAGGCGCCTATACTCTCTCCGCCAAGACGGTGTCCTACATCGGCACCTATGAGAAGGCCGACGATAACGAGCTGGAGGATTACGTATCCGGCGAGAGCAGCTTCGTCAGCGGTTCTCTCGGCTACAACAGCGGTTACGGCTTCAGCTGCTATTTCTCCGATGAAGAATTCCCCGCCTCTTTCGTGCAGTCCTCATGGCCCGTTATCAATATAGGCAGCGATCTGAACACCGATTACATCGACGTCGTTCTGGAGCTCGACGAGGGCAGCGATACCAACAAGCACGCCGTGATCACCGTCTCCCCCAACTATGCCGGAACGGAAGCCAAGGACGTGTACCTGGTATTCCGCGCAAAGAGCGCCAATCCCTTCTATCTTTACAAGATCACCATCACTCCCGAAGCCTGAAAGCGGGTTTGACCGAACGGGCAAAACATCATAATACAGCACGTGCGCGCCGCATTCTGCGGCGCGCACGATCTTTTTTCGCTGCTGTCTTGTATACGATCATACGGATGTGTTATCATTGCAGAAAAGCCGATCAAGGTTTATGTGAGGATATACGTACATGTCGATAATCTCCGTATCGCTGGAATTCGCGCTGCTGGTGTTCGCGGGCTTTCTGATCATGCGCATAAAGCTTGTCAACTCGGATTTCCGCGGCCAGCTTTCCAAATTCGTGATAAACGTCCTGCTGCCCTGCATGATAGCCCGCTCCCTCTACGGACGCGAGACCGGCGGCGGGACCGACATACCGATGATACTGCTGCTGTCCGTCGCCACGATAGTGCTGCTGTTCATCGCCGGTCAGGCGGCATACGTTCTTCTCGGACGCGGCGACATCGCAAAAACGGCTCGTTTTTCCACCATGTTCGGCAACTTTACCTTCATAGGTTTTCCGGTGGTCACGGAGCTTTACGGACAGTCGGGTCTGTTTATCTACGCTCTTTTCACTCTGCCCATACGCATCGTCTTTTACGCCGCTCCGTATTTTCTTCTCTCCCCCGATCGCGGTCCGCGCAGGATCGACCCGAAGGGAATACTCGGGCAGCTCGTTACCCCTCCCACCGTATCCATCGCCGTGGGCCTTATCATGCTCCTTGCTCATATCAAGCCGCCCGCGTTCATTGACGCCGCGGTAAACGCCCTCGGCAGCGCCGCCTCGCCTCTGGGCATGCTCATAGTAGGCATGGGTATGGCGGACGCCACTCCGCAGCTCATATGGCACAGGCGCCGCGCCTGCGCCGCGGTGCTGCTTCGCAATTTTGCGGCCCCCGCGGTCATGCTCGTCATGCTGCTGCTCATCCCGGCGGACATAAATACAAAGCAGGTCGTTTTCACCTATGCCGCGGTGCCGGTGCCGTCGCTGATGACGGCCTTTTCCGTAAACGCCGGCCGCTCCGACGAGGCCTGCCGCGACGCTTCCGTTACCGTGCTGGCCTCCACCCTGCTGAGCGTGGTCACCCTTCCCTGCTGGATATATCTTCTTAAAATACTGCTGAAAGCATAAAAGCGGGGACCGCGGATGCGGTCCCCGTAAGATGATCGGTATAAAAAGTCTCAGGCAAGAATATTGAGAACGATCGTGAGCACGACAAAAGCAAGACCGATATACTTGGTCATTTTCGCAAGCTTCGCATCCACGCTTTTCGCCTTGTTCTTGGCCATGAAGCTGTCGGCAACGCCGCCGATGGCTCCGGAGAGACCCGCGCTTTTGCCGGACTGGAAAAGTACGATCGCTATGACGCTCAGCGAAACGATCAGTTGGATTATCGTAAGTATAATAGTGGCGGTGTTCATTTGTCAGCATCCTTTCAGAAAAACCCTGCGGCGGTCATCCCGCCGTGTATGTCTGCCCGGCACAGGCGGTGCCGCTGCAGACGCAGGATGTATGTTATCATATGTTTGATGCTTTTGCAAGCATTATTTTCTCAAAACAGAGGTGTTATGCATGTATTTTGACACACATGCGCATTATGACGACGGAAAATTCAACCCCGACAGAGACGATGTGCTCTCCTCTCTGCCGCAAAAAGGCGTGGAGCTGGTGATGAACGCCGCCTGCGATCTGCCGACGGTGAAAAGCTCCGTGGCGCTCGCGGAAAAATATCCCTTTGTCTACGCCGCCGTCGGCATCCATCCTCACGACGCCGACACGCTCGACGACGACGCCCTCGGGCTTATCGAAAGCTGCTGCCGGCACGAAAAAGTCAAGGCAGTGGGTGAGATCGGGCTGGATTATCACTATGATTTTTCTCCGCGGGACATTCAGAAAAGGGCTTTTCGCGCCCAGATGGAGCTTGCGCGCTCTCTTGATATGCCCGTGATAGTGCACGACCGCGAAGCTCATGAGGACTGCCTGGCCATAGTACGGGAATTCAGAGGCGTAACGGGCGTATTCCACTGTTTTTCCGGCAGCGCCGAGTTGGCCGAAGAGCTTGTAAAAATGGGCTGGTATATTTCTTTCACGGGCTCGGTGACATTCAAAAACGCAAAAAAGGCTCCCGGGATCGTCGCCCCCCTGCCCGAGGACCGGATAATGATAGAAACGGACTGCCCCTATATGACCCCCGAGCCCTTTCGGGGAAGGCGCAACGACTCGTCGTATCTTGAATACATCTGCTCGGCCGTGGCGTCCTTCAGGGGAATAAGCCCGGAGCGTGCCGCCGAGCTTACCGCGGAAAACGGCAGGCGCTTTTTCTCGATCTGATCCCGGCGGGGCTGTTTTTTATAATATTGCCGGGGCAAACGGAAGTTTGCCCCGGCAGCGCTTTTAAAATCCCAGATTGAGGTTGAGCCCGCCGGTGAGCTTCGACATCTGCTCCGCCCTGGCGTTCTCTGCTTTTCTCAATGCCTCGTTGACCGCGGCAAGTATCAGGTCCTGAAGCATCTCTACGTCTTCCGGGTCCACGGCATCCGGGGCTATCTCGAGAGAAAGCAGCTCGTTTTTCCCGCTCGCCACGGCCTTGACCGCCCCGCCTCCGGAGCTTGCCTCATAGCTCTGCTTTTCGATATCTTCCTGCATTTTCAGCATGTCCTGCTGCATTTTCTGAGCCTGCTTGATCATATTCATGTTCATGCCGCCGCCGTAAGAGCCGCCGCGGAACGCGCTTTTTGCCATATTATTTATCCTCCTTGATGCCGAATTCGTTCATAAAACTGTCCAGCTTGTCCGTTTTGCTGCCCGTTTTGTCCTGCCGCAGTTCTACCGAGACCCTCACTTCCGCCCCGGCAAGCTCCGACGCCGCGGCCGCTATGACCTTTTTCAGTTCTTCATCATCAAGCTGCCGCAGCGAAAAATCGCTGCCCGCAAGTATGGTCAGCTTTCCGGGACCGATCTCGCCGCGGGCGTGCGCCTCGTCGACCAAAAGCATATATTGGTA
>JAGDDB010000165.1 GCA_017958265.1 Oscillospiraceae bacterium
AGCGGCTCATCAGGCTGGAACTGCCTGTGCCGAAGAGATTTGAAACCGCGTTTATTGCCATCATTGCCGGCGCGACCAGCGTCACGGCCGCGTTCTGAAGGGGGTCGTTCAGCCGGCCTACCCAGAAGGTGTCGGCAAGATTGTATATGACCATTACGATCTGGCTGAAGATCGTGGGCACTGCCAGGATCACGAGCGCGCGCAGAATGGGAGTGCGCTCAAACAGCTCGGTGCGGTCTTGCGTTTTTTCCATAAGCAGCCTCCTTTGCAAGGAAATGGGAAAGGACCCGCTCGGAGTCGGACGGAGCCGCGGTTTAATATGTATTGCTTCGGGTAAAGGCTCCGATAATAAGGCCGCGCTTCGGCGCGTACTTCTTTCGAATGTAAAGCAGGATGCATCAGTATAGCACAGCGGGCGGAGAAAAACAAACAGATGATCAAAACGGAAGGCATTTTAACGCAGTCGACTGCCCGAGCGGTATGAGCGATCGAGCCGGCGGGGATGAAGATACGCCCCGGCTTGAAGCAGATCGCCCGTCGTTCTCCGGCCGCGGCGGGCATCTTGACTTTCGCTTCCGTTTGAATATAATTAGTTTGATCAGCTTTTTCGCCGATAACTCAACGGCTGTCGGCACTCTGACAATTGAAACCAAACGGGAAAGGTCGTCCGGGCCGCAAAGGCATGATGTCAGGTCCGGACGTAGACGGAATGGGGTGGAAAGCCCCGCGTACCCGGCGCTGTGAGCGCGAGGGGGACCCGACGCATCGCAGGGATGTGAGCCGAAAGGCTGCCACTGCACGGCGGCATGAGCCGTGTGGGAAGGTAGGGATCGCCCCGCAGACGGCCTTACGGCCGTCCTAACGCGAGTCAGAAGACTTACCGCCCGTAGAAAGATCTGCATTGCACAGGCAAGGAAAGCCTGTGCCGATGTCGGCATTTGAAAAACCGGGTCCGCCGTTCAACAGTAATGTGAAACGGCGGACCCGTCTTTTTGTTTGCGTTTCGGGCGAAAGAACCGCCGGCGGCGACCGCATGGTTTGCGGTTTGGCGAAATTCCGCCCCGAGTTGGCTAAATTCCGACTAATATTGGCATGATGCAGATATATGTTGTCAAACATATTGAAAACCAACTGTTCTAAAGTATAAACGAGGGATCGCAGATGAAAGAAGGAGCAGGGAAAGAGGCCGCTGCCGCAAAGAACGCAGCACTGAAAGCCGAAGCGGAAAAAAGAACCGAAGCGGAAAAGAAGGCGGCAAAGAAAGCAGCCGTAAAGGCATGCAAAAGATACATAGAGTCGCACCTGTTCGAGGATATCACCACGCAATCGCTGGCGGACAGCTACAGATATTCTTCCCGAACACTGTGGCGGTATTTCAAAGACGTCGGTCCGTATACGGCTCCGCAGTATGTCAGGCTGCGGAGGATACATATGGCGGCCCGCCGTTTGCGCCACGGAAGCAGCTTCTATGAAGCCTTTGACGCCAGCAATTTCAAGTCCAAAAGCGCCTTTGTTGAGGCTTTCATCGGCATTTACGGGATCAGTCCCTGGGAATTTGCAAAGACCAGGGGAATGGCGCTGATGAATGAGCCGGAGATCGTGAACCGCGATGATTTCCATATCGTCGGATATATGTTCATCGGCGAAGAAGAGATCGATTGGGAAGACTGCGGCGCATATTATATCACCCAGGATTTTCCCGCCGTCTCCGAGCGGGAGTGGGCCAGGATCGGCGGCGGCGCGGACATGGTAGGGACCTGGACGAGGAAAGACGGATCAAATTATTATATCTTCGGTCCGGGCGTTCGTGAAGTCCGGTACGTCCCCGAGCCGTTGGGGACCCTGTATATTCCCGGAGGAGCGTTCGCGGCTTTCCCCGTGGATACGCCCGATGATCCCGGCGATACCACCGTGCTTTGCGAAAACGTGCAGGTGACATGGTATTTCGCGCTGAAGCAATGGCTGCCGGACTCCGATTATCTGGTCGATCGGTCCCGCATTCCTTATGAATTCTACCTGGATGGGAAAGCGACGATCTATGTTCCCGTCGTTCCCAAAATCAAAGACAGGTTGAAGGTACGAGTCAAGGTCAGAAAGAAAATTCAATAAGCTGCATCGTGTCACCCGTCAAGACTGCCGAAAGGCAGGCGCGGTGATGAGGAAAACCGGTTAGAGTCCGGTACACGAACCCCGTAGCTGTAAATGCGTGAGGATGCTCCCCGTGGAGCGATCCGGTCATTGGGGCAACCTGAGAAGGCTGGGAAGCATCCGCAGGAGGCAAAACGCCTCCCCGGCGCATGAGTCAGAAGACCGACGATGATCGAGCTGTGAGAGCTGTCCCTCTTTTGGGGGGCAGCGGAGCAGAATGGGCGCGAGAAAAACGGTCGCATCGGCATATTGCCGGTGCGGCCCTTTTTTATGCCGTGCCTGTCTGCCGCTTCCACAGGAGGACATCGTATGGGAAAAAAGAAACCGAATTTGAATCGCGCCCGGAATATGGATATCGACGCATGGCGGGAACGCCAGGTCAGCAAGCGGCTGAAAGAACGCCTCGCTATGCAGACACGGGATTTCGGCGAACGGCACGGCGCGGATACGGACGAGCAGCTGAAAGAACTCGTTCGCCGGAAGGCGGCGGCACTGCGGCGAATGCCCCATCCGCTGGAGCTGACCGGAGGGATCTACCTGAGGCGGCGCCTGGGAGATTGGAACCGCCTGGCAAAGGAATTGGGCGTAGCTCCGGCGAGCAGCGGCAGCGGGAAACAGGCATATCAGCGGCTGCGGGAGAAGGAAGCGTTGCTTTTTAAGCAGGAGCGCAAGGCGATCAAGGACGAAAAACAGAATAGGACAAAAAAATCCGGCGGCAAAGTGCCGGCAGAGCACATATGAGATGAGCGTTTTGCCTCCTTGACGACCGAAGCCCGGCGAAGCGGATGCGGAAAAAACCAAACCGAAGCCCAATGAAAGATGAGTCAGCGAGAACCGTCCCCGCTGACTCATAACCGC
>JAGDDB010000166.1 GCA_017958265.1 Oscillospiraceae bacterium
CAGTTTGCTCCGACGAGGCGCGGCGGTCGCGCCGACGGAGTGTATAATGAACACCGTGTGGTCATTATACCATAACCCGAGCTCTTGCAGTACATGTTGAAAATAACGAATTTACATTTTATCATCACAAAAAGGTGATCGGGACACCGTTTCTCCGCAGTTGACTTTCATTCTTTTTTTATATATGATAATTTTATTTAATAAAAGCTGCCCGTACTGAAGAGCTGCTTGAAAAGGAAGGATCTTATGAAGGTCACATTGCAGAATTTGACGAAACTCTACCCTTCCCGCAACAAGGCCTCAAAGGAGATCGTGACCGCGGTGAGCGATTTCAGCTTTGAGATACCCGACGGGAAGCTGATAGGCCTGCTCGGCCCCTCCGGCTGCGGCAAGAGCACCACGCTCAATCTGATATGCGGTCTGGAAAAGCCCACGTCGGGACGCATCTTTTTCGGCGAGGACGACGTAACGGACCTTCCCCCCGAAAACCGCGGCGTCGGACTCGTGTTTCAGAACTACGCGCTTTATCCTCACCTTACCGTAAGGCAGAATATCCTTTTCCCTCTGCAGAACATAAAGGGGCCGGACAGGCCCACGAAAGCGCAAATGCTTGAAAAGGCGCTGAACGCCGCAAAGCTTGTGCAGATAGACGAGCTTATGGAACGCCGCCCCGCCGAACTGTCCGGCGGACAGCAGCAGCGCGTGGCAATAGCGCGGGCTCTTGTGAAAATGCCCCGTGTCCTGCTGCTGGACGAGCCTCTTTCCAACCTTGACGCGCGTCTTCGTCTTCAGACGCGCGAGGAGATCCGCCGTATACAGCGCGAAACCGGCATAACCACCGTTTTCGTCACTCACGATCAGGAAGAGGCCATGAGCATCTCCGACATGATAGTGGTCATGAAGGCGGGCATAGTCCAGCAGATAGGCCGCCCGCAGGACGTATATGACGACCCCGTCAACCTGTTCGTGGCCAAATTCCTCGGTACGCCGGCCATAAATGTTTTTTCCGCCCGCGTCGGCGGGCATACCCTGTATATAGGCGACGATCCCGTAATGACGGTCGACGGCGTCAAAGAGGGCCCGGTATGGGCGGCGATACGCCCCGAAGGCTTTGTCCCCGATCCCGCCGGACCGCTTTGCTGCCGTCTCATCGCCGTTGAGGTCATGGGGCGCGATACCAGCGTGGTCTCCGCGCACGACGCCTGCGCTTCATCCTCGCTGCGCGCCATAATCAGTTCGGAAAGCGCCGTCGACGCCGCCTCGCCCACCGTTCGCTTCTCGGTGAAGCCGAATAAGCTTTATCTCTTTGACCGTGACAGCGAAGAGCGCATACCCTTCCGGACGGTTTAAGGAGGCAGGGATGAAAAGATCTGATTTCAAGGCCTGGCTGTATCTGCTGCCCGCTGCGCTGTTTTTGGGCGTGTTCATGGTATACCCGCTCGTGGACGTGCTGGTATACTCCTTTGAGGAAGGCTACAATTCCGCCTCTCAGACCTTTTTCGGGACCGGCTGGTACAACTATTCCTACGTACTGCACGACCCGTATTTTCTGCAGGCCGTGAAAAACACCCTTATCCTCGTCGTTATCACCGTTCCCGTGTCAACGGGGCTCGCTCTGCTCATTTCCGTGGGGCTCAACTCCATTAAGCCTCTCAAAGAGCTGTATCAGACGGTCTACTTTCTCCCCTATGTGACCAACACTCTGGCCGTCGGCCTGGTATTCATGATACTGTTCAAAAAGACCGCCTACTCCGACGGGCTTGTAAACCTGCTGATAAATTTCTTCGGCGGCAGCTCCGTAGACTTCATCGAGGGCCCGTATTGGGCCAAGATGTTCGTTATGTGCTTTTACACGGTATGGGTCGTGCTGCCCTTCAAGATACTCATACTCACCGGGGCTCTCGCATCGGTCGACAAGACCTACTATAACGCCGCGCGCATAGACGGCACCTCCAAATGGCGCACCTTCACCCGCATCACCCTGCCCATGATCTCGCCCATGGTCTTTTATCTCGTGATAACCGGCTTCATTGGCGCTTTCAAGGCTTACAGCGACGAAGTGGCTCTTTTCGGCACAAATCTCAACGCCGCCGGAATGAACACGATCGTCGGCTATGTATACGACATGCTGTACGGCAACAGCGGCGGATATCCCTCCTACGCTTCTGCCGCGGCGCTGATACTGTTCGCCATCGTGCTGACCATAACCTGCATCAATCTCATGGTCAGCAGGAAAAACGTGCATTACTGACGGAGGGGAGGATACGGACATGCAGAACGATTTTGAACGCATCGAACGCTCCGCCGCGGCGCGCAGACGCGCCGTGCGCACGGCAACGTATATCCTGCTCACCGTTTGGGCGCTTATAGTCCTTTTCCCCTTTTACTGGATGATACTCTCCTCGCTTAAAGGCTACAGCGCGTACAACAGCGAGTATATCCCCCGCTTTTTCACCCTCTCCCCTACCTTTGAAAACTACGCCGAGGCTTTTACGGCGGTGCCTTTGGCAAGATATTTTACGAACACCCTGATCTTCACTCTTGCCACCACCGCTGTCATGCTGGCGGTCACCATCCCGGCGGCCTTCGCCTTTTCCCGGCTTGAATTCCGCGGCAAAAACCTTCTTTTCACGCTGTTCCTTTCGCTGATGATGATACCCAACGAGCTTGTTATCATCACGAATTTCGTCACCATAACCGATCTCGATCTGCGCAACACCTTCTGGGGCCTGATACTGCCCTCGGTAACATCCGTGTTCTACATATACCTTCTCAAGGAAAACTTTGAGCAGATACCCAATGAGCTGTACCGCGCCGCGAAAGTCGACGGCACCTCGGATCTGAAATATCTGCTCAAGGTGATGCTGCCCATCTGCCGCCCCACCGTGATCACTATCACCATACTTAAAGTGATAGAATGCTGGAATTCCTACGTATGGCCCCGCCTCATCACGGATAACGAGGCGTATTTCCTGGTATCAAACGGCATACAGTCCATACGCGAAAACGGTTTCGGCCGCGAGAACATACCCGCGATGATGGCGGCGGTCGTGGTCATATCCGTTCCTCTTATAATTCTGTTCCTCATTTTCCGCAAAAAGATCATGGCCGGGGTGCTGAGAGGAGGCACAAAAGGATGAAGAAAACGCGTATCGCCGCTTTTGCGCTCTGTGCCGCCATTATCTGCGCTCTTCTGTCCGGCTGTCACGGCTCCCGCGAGCGCAGCTCCTTTGAGCTGCCCGCCGAATTTGACGAAAGCCGCAGCTTTGAGATCAGCTTTTGGGCCAAGAACGACACCAACCGCACGCAGACCCGCATATATGAGCAGGCTATCGAGGATTTTGAGGCCATATACCCCAACATAAAGGTAAACATACGTCTGTATACCGACTACGGCAAGATCTACAACGACGTCATCACCAATATCGCCACCAATACCACTCCGAACGTGTGCATAACCTATCCCGACCATATAGCTACTTATC
>JAGDDB010000167.1 GCA_017958265.1 Oscillospiraceae bacterium
GGCGAATATAACCGAAAAACACAGCCGCCCCGCGGGCAGCTGTGTTTTTCACGACTCGTCTTTTTATCTCTTTTATCTCTTTGTGCCGAACAATCCCCTGATTATCGATGTGGTGCCGGTACGCATAACGGAGCTGAGGGCGTTCGTCGCCGCCCGCTTGCCTATGGTGCCTACGCTGCTGACTTTGCCGCCGAGCACGCTGTTGACCATATTGGTGCTCACCGAGCGCGCCACCGACGACGCCGCGGCGGTAGTCGCCTTCTGGACCACGCCGGCCTTGCCGGACTTCTTTTTCTCCTTTTGCTTTTCCGCAGCGGCGGCTTCCTTCTGCCTCTGCTTCTCGGCGGCCGCGGCCTCCTTCTCGGCCAGCGCGGCCTGCTGAGCTTCGGCCTGTTCTTTTGCCAGCTGCTCCGTCGCGCGCATGATTATTTCATAGGCGGACTCCCGGTCAACGCTGTCTCTGTATTTCAGCTCGAATTCGTCGCTGTTGATGCGCCTTTCGACCTCGCCCGCGTCGGCGGGGCCCATCAGGCTCTGCGGCGGCAATATTTTTGATTTTTCCACGACGGTGGGTATGCCCTTTTCGTCCAAAAAGCTCACCAGCGCTTCTCCCGTGCCAAGCTCCATGAGCGCCTTTTCGCTGTTGAAGGCGGGATTTTCCCTGAACGACGCCGCAGCGGCGCGTACGGCCTTCTGCTCGGCGGGAGTATAGGCGCGCAGACCGTGCTGAACGCGGTTTGACAGCTGCGCCAGCACTTCGCCCGGGATATCGGAGGGCGACTGCGTGACGAAATATACGCCCACGCCCTTGGAACGTATGAGCTTGACCACCTGTACTATTTTCTGCACCAGGCTCTTCGGCGCGTCGTCAAACAGCAGATGAGCCTCGTCAAAGAAGAATATCATCCGCGGTTTGTCGGGATCGCCGATCTCGGGCAGTTTCTCAAAAAGCTCGTTGAGCATCCAAAGCAGGAACGTAGCGTATACCTTGGGGCTGCCTATCAGCTTCTTCGCGGAGAGGATATTGATATAGCCTCTCCCGTCCGTATCGGTACGCATCCAGTCGCGTATATCCAGCTCGGGCTCCCCGAAAACGCACTGTCCGCCCTCGTCCTCAAAGGCAAGCAGCGCTCTCTGTATCGCGCCGACGCTCGCCGAGGACACATTGCCGTACATCGTGGTATACTCCGCCCGGTTATCGCCCACATACTGCAGCATCGCGCGAAGGTCCTTAAGATCCAGCAGAAGCAGGCCGTTATCGTCGGCGGCCTTGAAGACGATGCTCAGCACGCCGGCCTGCACGTCGGTAAGCTCCAGCAGGCGGGCAAGCAGCTGCGGGCCCATGGATGATACCGTAACGCGGACGGGATGACCCTCTTCTCCGAATATATCCCAGAAGCGGGCCGGATAGCCCTTATATGAAAAATCCTCTATGCCGAAGCGGCTTATCCTGCCGCGCATATCGTCGCTGTCCCGGCCCGGGCTGATCATTCCGCTGAGGTCGCCTTTTACATCGCTGAAAAACACGGGCACGCCCATATCGGAAAACGACTCTGCCATTACCTTCATCGTGATCGTTTTTCCGGTGCCGGTAGCACCGGCGATGAGCCCGTGGCGGTTAGCCATATTGGGCAGAAGGTATTGATTTTTGCCGTCGCTCTGCGCCATCCATATCTTACGCTCGGTATACATGCGATCATCCCCCGTATCATTCTTCGGTTTTCCCCGCCCGCCGGGCATTTCGGTATAACCGTAGTCAACTGATTATATCATCCGGCATTCATAAAATCCACATAAATGTTTTCATGCGCGGCAGCCGCGGCAGTCACGCAATATGTATGCTTCCTTCCTCGGCCGCGGCGCGGAACACCGCAAGCAGCTTCAGCGCGTAATCCCCAAGCTCGGCAAGACACCACGGCGCCTCGAAGCGCACCGTGCATTCGCCCAGCTCGCCGAGACAGTCATGCAGCGCGTCGAGGTTCGCTCCGTAATGCTCGGGAAAGCCGAGCACGCTTTTGATATGCGCGTGCGCCTCCGCTTTATCCGTCATGCGGCGGCAGTCCAGCACATACTGCTTCACTTCCGCTCCACCTCCCCTTCCTCGGTTACGTAAAGCTCGGTAAAGCTCTCGTAATGATCGTCGGTATAGAAATACAGCCCGTCGTCGGAAAAGATAAGTCTTTCCGCGCCTCGGCCGTTTTTGCCGTATGTGCCTATATCGCATTCGGTATATCCGCGCCCGGCCTTCTCCGGCAGCAGGCCCTCGTAATTGCCGAATCTGTCGCCGCCTATGGCGGCGCCCTCACGGAATTTTTCCACGCTTCCGCCCTCCCAGCCGAGCTTCCGCGCCTCGGTCTTGCTTATGAAGTTGCCGGGCAGCTTCCCGTAGTAATACAGGTAAAGCACCACTTCTTCCGCGGTATAGTAATATCCGTCCTCATCGGGCATCGCCTTATTATCCGCGGTCTCCCGGGGCTGCGCGGGCGTATTCTCCGGCGCCGGGGCGGCGGTCTGCTCGGCGGGCGGCTGCGCGGTCTGCTCCGGCTGCGCGCTGTCCTCGGCGCCGTCGGAGGCGGCTTCTCCCCCGCTCTGCGGCGCGTCCGTATCAAAAACGATATATTCCGCACTCTGCTGCGGCGCGTTCGTCACCTGTCCCGCGCAGCCGGCAAGCGCCGCGAACAGCGCAAGCAGCGACAGCAGCGCCGCCGCAGATCTGATATGCATTTTGATCATTCTCTCACCTTTCCTTGCGTCCGCGCCTCGGCGGCGCTTTTTCGGCGTTGGCCTCATCCTCGGCGACCGTCACGTCAAGCTCGCGGTAAAAATGCTGCCCCGCCACATGCCTGAGCTCGTGAGCGAGCTTCTGTTCTCTTTGCTTCTGGTCCAGGTGCGAAGAAATATATACGTCATAGGTGCCGTCGTCATTCGGCAGCACCACCGCTCCCACGCGCATGGGCAGAGGGATTATACGGACGAATACCTCTCCTCCGATATTTTCAGTCATGTCTGTTTCTGAGCGCCTCCAGCATTTTCACGGCAAGCTCCACATCGGCCCTCGTGGCGTCTTTCGCCAGGGAAAAGAACATACGCATCTCCGGTCTGGTCTGAAGCTCGTTCAGGTAATCGGTCAGCTCCGGGTCCCCGTTTATCAGCCCGGCTCCGCCGCTCTCGATCAGTTCCGATTTGGCCACGCCGAAATGTTCGGCAAGGCTCTCTATCTTGTCCATACGCGGCGTCTTCTGCGCATTCAGCCAGCTTGACACGGTCGATTTGCTTACATGCAGCAGCGCCGCGATATCCACGGCCTTCATCCCGCGCGCCGTCATCAGCCGGTAAAGATTGGATGCAAAAACGCTCTTGTCGTATTCACTCACCTCAGTCCCTCCTTTGCCGCCATTGTACGCTTTAAGTTTCCGAAATGCAAGAGTTTTTTGATAAATTCGCTTTAAGTATTGACTTTTGTGTATTGCTGTGGTATTCTTACAGCGAACTAATTACGGGAAACGATCTTATATTCTTCCATAAGGTCTTATTTTATCGGACGTTTCGTTCTCTTTAGGTGAACTATTATCGTTTTTATCGCCTGCATTCCGAAAAGAGAGCGAAAAATCTGTTTTTACGGGGAGACGGCAATGGCACATTTCAAACGCCTGCGGAAAAAACAAAAAGGCGTCGTAGACAAATACTGTCTCGGCTGCCGTTATCTTTGCGATCTGACCTGGGGCGAAAGCCCGGACGGGCCGAACAGATACTGCTGCTGCGATTACATTTGCCAAACGGGAAAACGCAGGCCCTGCCCCGCCGGCAGCGGCTGCACGGTACGCAGTCCGCTCCCGAGGAAAACAAAAAAAGACGCTATGCCGGCAAATACGGCGAAAAGACGCTGAAAAAAGAGAAAGGATACTTTCGGCGGCCCTCGCGGAGCGGAAGAGCGCGGACAAAAAGACGGTATGACGTTCTTTTTTTTCTCAAAATCGTAAGCTTTAAGTCACGATATGCACAAAAACATTTCAAAAGTTCGCTTTAAGTATTGACTTTTTCGCATTATTGTAGTATACTTGCAGTGAACTTATCGTGCATTCGGGTCTTATTATCTCATAAGATCCGATTTTATTGTCGTTTTTGTTCTCTTTTAGTGAACTATCGTATCTTCCCTTCTCACATGTTTGCGGCAAAGAGAGCGTCGGGACGAAGGCGCCGCGGTGATTTCGGGCGGTTTCACGGCATCACGGGGAAAAGCCTTTTAAACCCGGTTCGGCGTCCGAAAGCGCCGCGGCGAAAGCCCGCGGACGAACAGCACGATAACGCCGGCCGCGCGGCGGGACGGACCGGCTTCGGACATGGCAAAAGGAGGAAAAGGATGAACGGCAACAAAACGGAAGCCGCGGCTTTGACGCCGCAGACGGCCTTCGGAAAGCTCACCGAGCGGGAGAAACGGTTCGCGGCAGAATATCTGGTGGACCTGAACGGGACGCAGGCGGCGATACGGGCGGGCTACAAGCCGGGAAGAACAACGCCTCGGCGGCCGTGGCGGCGTCGCGTCTTTTGAGGGACGCGGGAGTGAGAGCATACCGCGCGGCGCTGATACGCGAGAGCGTGGAGGATCAGGACGTGAGCCGGGACAGCACGGTGCTGAAGCTGCTGGAGATATACCGCCGGTGCATGGCGGCCCAGCCGGTGATGGAATGGGACGGCGAAGAGAAGTGCTGGACGGAAAGCGGAGTATGGCGCTTTGACGCCGCGGGGGCGCTGAAGGCCCTGGGACAGCTGACGCGGCTGATGGGCTACGACGCGCCGCAGCAGCACGAAATAAACGGAGCGGGGATAGAGGAGCTGCTGAGGCAGCTGGGAGAAGGGCGGACGTATTGAATGCCCTTGAAAAGCTGAAAAACCCGAGATACTATCTCGAGAATTTTCTGAAGATCCGCACGAAGACGGGCA